>NZ_LFKW01000157.1:6898-10533 GCF_001040865.1 Cellulomonas sp. A375-1
TGAGCACGTCACGCGGCTGCACGGTGACGGGGGCGAAGCGGACGCCGACCTCGACGGGCACCGCGGCCACGGCGGTCGCGAGGTCCGCGTGCGCGACCATCGCCTTGCGCCGGTCCTCGGGGCTCGTGGCGACCACGCCGTCCGCGACCTGGAGCGCGTGCACCATGTGCTCGCCCGGGAGCATGAGCGTCAGGGTGTCCTCGCGCTCGCCGACCCGCAGGCGGAACGTCGCCACCAGCACGGCGTCGGTGGCCGCGGCGGCCTGCACGAACTGCGGGTTGTACTGCACGCCGCGGATCTCGAGCCCCAGGCGGGTGATGCCCGCGAACGCGTACTCCATGTCCGCGAGCGCGTGCTCGAGCAGCTCGCGCACGAGCGTCATCTCGATCTCGGTGAGCTCACGGCCCGGGCGGTCGTCGCCGCGGCCGTCGCCACCGAACAGGTAGTCGACCCACACCATCGTCGCGGCGACCGGGAGCTGGAGCACCGCCGTCTGGCGGGTCGGGTCGACCGTGCACAGCACCATCGCGGTCGGCGTCGGCAGCCCGCCGACGTACTCCTCGTACGTGTGCAGCGCGATCTGCTCGAGCTCGAGGCTGCTGACGGCCCGCAGCCGGGCGGTGAGCTGGGTGCCGAACTGCCGCGCGAGCCGGCCGAACGCCATCTCGAGGTGGCGGGCGTGCTCGCGCACGAGGGTGAGCGGGCGGCGGAAGTCGTACGGCTCCACCTGCGGCTCACGGGTGCCCGCGGGTGCGCCCGGGGCAGTGTCGAGGACGGTCACGGCCGATCCATCGGCGGGCAGACGACAGTTGTGAGCAGTTGCCGGGCGATGCTGCCGACGGGTGTCACGCGTCTGCGTGATCTGCGCCCCGTCCGTCCGTGGCCGGGTCCCCTCGCGGGGTGCGCAGCGGTGCGGCGCCCTCCGTGGCGCCCTGGTGCCGCCGGCGCGGGGCCGGCGGGTGCAGTGAGCGGTCGTGCGCTACTGCGTGACGTAGTTGGTCAGGTAGACCGCCATCACCTCCCCGTCGTAGGCCTCGGCGAGCTGCTCGGCCAGCTCGTCGCGCAGCTGCTCACGCGTGGCGGGGTCGGAGATCTCCGCGACCGTGCGCCCGGAGAACAGGGCGATCGCGTGGTCGACGGCGACCGCCGGGTCCGGCGCCTCGTGCGCGTCCGCGGTGAGCTGCAGCGAGAAGCCGAGGCGCAGGTAGTGGCCGCCGGCCAGGTTGAGGCTCACCGGCTCGACCGCGACGACCTCGCCCGGCTCGGGCGCCTTCTCGACCTCGGCCCCCGTACCGGTCGGGCGCAGCAGGAACCACCACGCCGCGGCACCGGCGATCACGACGACCAGCGCCAGGACGACGAGGAGCGGCGCCTTGCCGCGCGGCTTCTTCGTCTTCTCCGGCTCGGACTCCGGTGCGGGGGTCCCGATCTTGGCCCCACCGATCTTGCCGGCGCCGATCTTGACGCCGGACCCGACCACACGCTGCTCCACGGGCACGGCACTCACTCCTTGGTCATGGCGGGCAGCAGGGCCCGCACGGTCTCGGGTGCGTCGGACAGGATCACCAGGTCCACGCGTCGGTTGGTCTCCATGGCCGCGCCGCTCTTGCCGCCCACGAGCGGGCGCTGGTCCCCGTACCCGACGGCCATGATGCGGCCGCCCGGCAGGGCGTCCTTCTCCACGAGGTGGCGCAGCACCTGCGTCGCACGGTCGGCGGACAGCTCCCAGTTGGTCGCGTACCGGCCGGACACGGGCAGCACGTTCGCGTGCCCCTCGACGGAGATGTGCTCCTCGAGGGCCTTGAGCGTGGGGCCGGCGATGTCGAGCACCGCGCGGGCCGTGGGCGTGAGGTCGGCGCTCGCGGCGGCGAAGAAGACGTCGTCGGCGACGAGCCCGAGCACGAGGCCGCGCTCGTCGACGCGGAACCGCACGGCGTCGCCCAGGCGCGCCTTGTCGAGCGCCTTCTGGATGGTCGCGCGGATCTCGGCCAGGTGGTCCGCCTCGGCGCGCGCGGCGGCGAGCAGCTCGGGGCTCACCGCCTCGGTGCTCTCGGCGGGCGACGGGGACGCGCCCTGGTCACCCAGACCCATGTCGGCGTCGACCATGCCTGCGGTGCCGTTCGCGGTGCTCGTCTCGGGCACCACCGACTGCCCGTCGAGCGTGCCCGCGGAGCCGTCGAGGATCGCGTCGCTGCCGGTCTGGTCCTGGAACCCGGCCGTGAGCGACTGGCGCAGCGCCTCGTACTTCGCCTGGTCGACCTGGCTGATGGCGAACAGCACGATGAACAACGCCATGAGCACCGTGATCATGTCGGAGTAGCTCACGAGCCACCGCTCGTGGTTGACGTGCTCCTCGGGCTCAGGCGACCGGCGACCGCGGCGCTTGCCCGGCGCGTGGCTGCTCACGCCGCCGCCTGACGCGGCTCCGCCACCATGTCGTGCGGGATGAGGGAGCGCAGGCGCTCGCCCACGACGCGCGGGTTGGCACCCGCCTGCACCGCGAGCAGGCCCTCGAGCGTGACCTCCATGTGCGCGCACTCGAGGTCCGAGATCCGCTTGATCCGGGCGCTGAGCGGCAGCCACACGACGTTGGCGGACAGGATGCCCCACAGGGTCGCGACGAACGCCGCGGCGATCGAGTGCCCGAGCGTCGCGGGCTCGGACAGGTTCTCGAGCACGTGCACGAGCGAGATGACCGTGCCGATGATGCCGATCGTGGGCGCGTAGCCGCCCATGTCCTGGAAGTACTTGGAGTTGACCTTCTCCTGCGTGCGCTTGGTCGCGATCCGGTCCTCGAGGATGATCCGCAGGTCCTCGGGGTCGGTGCCGTCGATCGCGGCCTGCAGGCCGGTGCGCAGGAACTCGTCGTCGATGTCGCGCGCGGCGTCCTCGAGCGCGAGCAGGCCCTCGCGCCGGGCGCGGTCGGCGAGCGAGACGACCGTGTCGACCGTCACCGAGGGGTCGGGCGCCTTCGAGCGCAGCGCGCGCGGCACGGCGGCGAACGCGTTCTTGACGTCACGCAGCGTGTGGCCAGCCACGCCGACGCCGAGCGTGCCGAGCCACACCAGCAGCAGCGGTGCGGGCAGCATGATCGACATGGGCTGCGCGCCCTCGAGGATCATGGCGCCGAAGATCGCGGAGAGCGCGACTCCGATGCCGATGAGGCCTGCCGGATCCATCACACGCTCCGGGGTCGAAGAGGCAGCGGGGGCTCGATCCGCTCGTCGTCGTCCCGGTCGGGGACGGCCATGAGCCGAGCGGTGGACCGGAGCTCCTGCGAACGGGCCAGCACCTGGGCCGCACGTTCGTCGATCAGTCCGATGACCTCGACGAGCGGTTCGGCGACGATGTACTTGGTCCCGTCGACCAGCGTGACGATCGTGTCCGGAGCGCTCTCGACCCGCTGGATGAGGTCGGAGTTGATGCCGAACCGGTCGCCGGTGAGGCGCGTCACGACGATCATGGCTGAGTCCCGTCCCTGGTCCTTCGTTGCGGCCGAAGCCGCGTCGGACCCGTCCGTGGGCCCTCGTGTTCTCCATCGGCCGGCACGGCGTGGTTGTGAGACGAATGTTCAACTCGCTGGTCAGAGCGCTGCGAGGACGCTGCGCGCGCGGCGGGGGGGCCCCCCGGGGGGC
>NZ_LFKW01000157.1:10587-13756 GCF_001040865.1 Cellulomonas sp. A375-1
GCGTCCACGTCGGCCTGCGTGATGGTCTGGTCGAACGCCTGGTCGAAGACGATGGTCGTGCGCGGCAGCTGCGCCCCGGAGTGGACCTTCTTGATGGCGTCCAGGATCTGGTCGCCGAAGACCGGGTTGCACTCGACGACGTAGTTGAACTTCTTGTCCACGAGGGCCTGCAGGCCGTCGCGCACGCCGTCGATCGTGACGATGATGATGTCCTTGCCCGGGACCTTGCCCGCGGCCTCGATCGCCTCGATCGCACCCAGACCCATGTCGTCGTTGTGCGCGAACAGCAGGTTCATGTCGGGGTACGCCTGCAGCGCGGCCTCCATGGCGGCCTTGCCCTCGGCACGCGTGAAGTTGCCGGACGCCTTGCCGACGATGTGGTCCGCGCCGACGGTGGCGTCGAAGCCCGTCTCGCGGTCGACCTGCGCGCCCGAGCCGAGCGTGCCCTGCAGCTCGAAGATCTTCGCGTCGGGGTGGTTCTCCACGACCCACTCACCCGCCGTGATGCCCTCCGCCTCGAAGTCCGCCCCGATCCACGTCACGTAGGGGTCGACGACGAGCGTGTCCACGGTCCGGTCGACGAGCACGACCGGGATCTCGGCGTCCTTGATCTCCTGCAGGACCTCGTCCCAGCCCGTCTCGACGACCGGGGAGAACGCGATGACGTCCACGCCCTGGTCGATGAAGTCGCGCAGGGCCTTGATCTGGTTCTCCTGCTTCTGCTGCGCGTCGCTGAAGACCAGCTCGATGCCGTTCTCCGCCGTCAGGCTCGCCTTGACCGACTCCGTGTTGGCGGTGCGCCAACCCGACTCGGCACCGAGCTGCGAGAAGCCGACCTTGATGGTGCCGCCCTGGCCGCCGCCGGCGGTGCTGGTCGAGGTCGCTTTGCCGTCCGAGCCCGTGCTGCACGCGGTGAGACCGAGGGCGAGCACGGCGATCGTGGCAGCGATCCCGCGGGTACGACGTGACCTGTTCAGCATGCCTTCTCCTCATCGAGAAAGTCCGCGCCGGAGCACGTCGTCGTGCCGCACGGTCGCGGTGAGCCTCCATGTGAGCGCTCACACGCGACCGTAGCGGCTCGCCACCGGGCCTCGTGGGGATTTGGCGGAACGCGGTCCATTCCCACGCATTCCCACGCCCCGGGACCGCCACGAACCCGGCAAACACCGCGCCCCACGTCCCGGGTGGGCGTGGGGCGCGGTGCGCGGTGGTGCTCGGCGAGGCCGCCGGGACGTGCCCGGGTGCGTGCGTCCCGGGCGGTCAGCGCTTGAGGTTGACGAGCTCCTGCAGGACCTCGTCGGACGTCGTGATGACGCGCGAGTTCGCCTGGAAGCCGCGCTGCGCGACGATCAGGCTGGTGAACTCCGAGGACAGGTCGACGTTCGACATCTCGAGCGCACCACCCGCGAGCGAGCCACGCGCACCCGTGCCGGCCGTGCCGATCGCCGGCTCGCCGGAGTTCACGGTCGTGCGGAACAGCGAGCCGCCGGCCTTCTCGAGGCCCGCGGGGTTGGTGAACGCCGACAGCGCGATGCGGCCGATCGCCTGCTTCATGCCGTTGGAGAACGAGCCCATGATCGTGCCGTCGGCGCCGAGCGTGAACGACTGCAGGGTGCCCGCGCCCTGGCCGTTCTGCGAGTCGGCCTTGACCGTGTCGAGCCCCGCGAACCCCGTGAGCGTGGACAGGTCCACGGCCACGCCGCCCACGGTCATCGTCGTCGGGGACGTCAGGGCGCCCGCCGCGTCGAACGTCATCGCGGTCGACGCGACCGTCGCGGCACCGTCGGAGCCCTCGACGGCCCAGCCGGCGGCCGACTTCGTGAAGGTGAGCGTCAGCGTGCGGGCGGAGCCGGTCGCGTCGTAGACGTCGATGGTCCGGTGCAGCACGGTGCCGTCGGGCGCGGCGGCGTCGAGGTTGCCCTTGTAGGTCACGCTCGTGGACGCCACGGCGGGCATCACGGTCCCGGCGGGCACGCTCAGGTCCGTCACGGGCCCGTTGGTGTCGATGACGCCGTTGACGGCCATCCAGCCCTGCACGAGCGCGCCCTCACCGGGGAGCACCATCTGGCCGGTCGCGTCGAAGTCGAACGAGCCGGCACGCGTGTAGTACGTCTCGGCACCCTTGCGGACCACGAAGAAGCCGTCGCCCTGGATCATCATGTCGGTGCTGCGGCCCGTCATCTGCGACGCGCCCTGCGTGAAGTTCGTGGTCACCCCCGCGACGCGCACACCGAGACCGATCTGCGCGGGGTTGGTGCCACCCACGCCGTCCTGCGCGCCGCCCGCACCCGTCAGGAGCTGGCTCAGGGTGTCCTGGAACACGACCTGCGACGACTTGAAGCCCGTCGTGTTGACGTTGGCGATGTTGTTGCCGGTGACGTCGAGCATCGTCTGGTGGCTGCGCAGGCCGCTGATGCCGGCGAAGAGGGAGCGGAGCATGGCGGTTTCCCTTCGAGGGCCGCGCCGGACGGCGCGGGTGGTGAGGTGAGGAGGCGGGTGCGGCGCGGGGGCCGGGTCAGGACTCGTCGTCGGTGGACGAGCCCGTGCGCGTGACGGTGGCGACCTGGTCGAGCGGGATCTTCTCGTCGCCGACCGTGACCACGGGCACCGAGCCCGCGTAGTCGACGGCGTCGACCACGCCCGAGTGCTTGACGCCCTCGGCGTCGGCCCACGAGACGGTCTGCCCGACGAGCGAGGCGGCGGCGACGCGCATCTGCAGCGCGAACGCCTCGCGCGACGTGTCGGTGAGCGTGGTGAGCTGCTCCATCGTCGCGAGCTGGGTGGTCTGCGCCATGAGCTGCGAGGAGTCCATCGGCGAGGACGGGTCCTGGTTGCGCAGCTGCGCGACGAGCAGGTTGAGGAACGCCTGCTGGTCGAGCGTGCCGCTCGGCGTGGTGGCGGTCGTCGAGGCCGTGGCGCCGGTCGCGCCCGTGGCGTACGAGGTGTCGATGCTCATGCGTGGTCCTGTCCGTGCTGGTCGTCAGACGACGAGGTCGAGGTGGCGGCTGCGGGTGGAGGTCGCGTCCGGCTGCGAGGGCTGCCGGTCCGACGAGGTCGCGGGCGTCGCTCGCGCGTCGCCGGCTCGGCGCGTGCGCTCGTCGGGCCCGTCCTGCGACCCGCCGGCGCCGCCCGGCGAGCCGGACGACGTCTCGGGCGCCGTGCCGGAGCC
>NZ_LFKW01000017.1:0-1572 GCF_001040865.1 Cellulomonas sp. A375-1
CGCCGTACGCGGGTCAGCAGCCGAGCGACCAGCCCGTCGACCGGCCCGTCGACCAGCCGCCGGCGCCGTACGGCCAGCAGCCGCCGTACCCGCAGCAGCCCTATCCCCAGCAGCCGTACGGAGAGCCCGCGTACGGGCAGCCCGCCTACGGACAGGCGCCCTACCCGCCCGCCGGGTACGGGCCCGCGGCGCCCGGGTACGGCCCCGGGGCCTGGCAGGCCCCGGCGGCTCGGCCGGGGATCATCCCGCTGCGGCCGCTCAACCTGGGCGAGATCCTCGACGGCGCGTTCCGCGCGGTGCGAGCGAACCCGACCGTCATGTTCGGCCTCTCTCTGATGGTCATCGCGGTCGCCGTCCTGCTCAAGGCCGTGCTCACGTGGTACATCGGCGGCCTGCTGTCCGGCGAGCTCACCACGTGGCTCGACGAGCAGTCGCTGCAGGGCGAAGGGTTCGACAGCGAGTCCTCGTCGCTCCTGGGTGCGAGCTTCGCGCAGCTCGTCGCGCTGCCCGTCTCCGCGCTCGCGTCGACCGTGCTCACGGGCCTGCTCATCGTGTCGGTCAGCCGCTCGGTGATCGGCCGCAAGGTCACGATCTCCGAGGTGCTCCGCTCGGGCCGCGTCTGGCACGTCGTCGGCTTCACGCTGCTCATCGGGGTGGCGAGCGCGCTCGCACTCGGCGCGCTCGTGACCGTGGGGGTGCTGATCGCCCGCACCGAGAGCTGGGGGCTGTTCGCGCTCTACGTCGTGGCCGCGGTCGTGGTGGTCGTCGTCGTCAGCGTGTGGGTCTCGGTCCGCACGCTGCTCGTCCCCGCCGCGCTCATGCTCGAGGAGCGCAGGTTCTGGCCGACCGTCGCGCGGGCGTGGCGGCTGACGCGGGGCAGCTTCTGGCGCCTGTTCGGCATCTACCTGCTGCTGAGCGTGATCGTCGGCATCGTCGCGCAGATCATCCAGTACCCCGTGACGCTCGTGCTCATGTTCGTCGTGCCGAGCACCGACGTGCTGAGCTTCGGGGCGATCGCGGCGACGTCGGTCGGCGAGATCCTCGCGCTCACGCTGACGACCGTGTTCATGTCGTCGGTCGTCGCGCTGCTCTACATCGACACGCGCATGCGCCGCGAGGGCCTGGACATCGAGCTCGCGCGCGCCGCGGAGCAGACCAGGTGACCTCTGCGGCACTCGTCGCCCGCACGGTCACCGACGTCGTGCGGGCCGTCGTCGCGCGCGCCGAGCCGCCCGTGGCGCCCGATGCCGAGACGGCGCGGCGCTGGGCGCTCGAGGAGCTCTCGCGTCCCGAGTACTCCGATCAGCGCTCGATCCTGGAACGCCTGCTCGACTGGTTCCTGAGGCAGTTCCAGGACGTCCAGGGCCGCGTCCACCTCGACGGCCCGATGATCGCCGTCGTGGTCGGCGGCGCGATCGTCGTCGCGCTGCTCATCGCCTGGTGGGTGGCCGGTCCGGTGCGCAGCGGGCGCGCGTCCGCCGCGCGGGCCGTGCTCGCGCACGACGACGCGCGGACGGCCGCCCAGCTGCGTGCGGCAGCCGACGCCGCGGCACGCGCGGGCGACTGGGACAC
>NZ_LFKW01000158.1:0-299 GCF_001040865.1 Cellulomonas sp. A375-1
ACATCGTCGGCAAGGCGTCCGGCAACTTCACGCGTGCCGAGGGCAAGGCCGCCATGGAGGCCGCGCTGCAGGCGTACCCCGACATGAACCTGCTGTTCGCGCACAACGACGACATGGGTCTGGGTGCGATCGAGGCGATCGAGGCCGCGGGCAAGGTCCCGGGCAAGGACATCATCATCGTCACGATCGACGGCGTGCGCGACGGCCTGCAGGCCCTCGTGGACAAGAAGTTCAACTACGTCGTCGAGTGCAACCCGGTCTTCGGCGACCAGATCCTGGACGCCATCAAGAAGGTCCAC
>NZ_LFKW01000159.1:0-273 GCF_001040865.1 Cellulomonas sp. A375-1
GGGCACCGACGGGGCGGTCGTGTCGGTGACGGTGCCCGACTGCGTCGTGGCCGTGACGGCCGTGGACGCGGACGAGACGTTGCCGGCGACGTCCTTGGCGCGGACGGTGAACGAGTACGCCGTGGACGGGCTGAGCCCGGTCGCGGTGAAGCTCGTCGACGTCGGCGACCCGATGAGGGTCGTGCCGCGGTACACGTCGTAGCCGGCCACACCCGAACCACCGGTGTTGTCGGTCGACGCGCTCCACGACAGCGCGACGCTCGTGCTGGTCAC
>NZ_LFKW01000160.1:0-217 GCF_001040865.1 Cellulomonas sp. A375-1
TCAGCCATGGCGCGATCCTAGGACCGCCGTGCTCAGCGCGCCGGGGTGTGGCGCACGCCGGCACGTTCCCGCTCGGTAAACTCTGCGGGTGACCTCGACCCCAGCCCCGATCCCCGATCCTGCCGCCGAGCGCGGCGACGACGTCCCGTTCCGCTACACCGCGGAGCTTGCGCGCCAGATCGAGCTCCGGTGGCAGGACGAGTGGCAGGAGCGCGGG
>NZ_LFKW01000160.1:323-2768 GCF_001040865.1 Cellulomonas sp. A375-1
CGAGGGCCGCCACGCCGACGCGTCGCGCCGCTCGTTCTTCGTCATGGACATGTTCCCGTACCCCTCGGGCGCGGGCCTGCACATCGGCCACCCCCTGGGGTACATCGCGACCGACGTGGTCGCGCGGTTCCGCCGGATGCAGGGCGACAACGTGCTGCACGCCCTGGGCTTCGACGCGTTCGGGCTGCCCGCCGAGCAGTACGCCGTGCAGACGGGTCAGCACCCGCGCGTGACGACCGAGGCGAACATCGCGATCATGCAGCGTCAGCTGCGTCGCCTGGGCCTGGCGCACGACCCGCGTCGCACGTTCGCGACGATCGACCCGGACTACGTGCGCTGGACGCAGTGGATCTTCCTGCAGATCTTCGAGTCCTGGTACGACGAGGACGCGGTGCGACCCGACGGCGGCCGCGGCAAGGCGCGTCCGATCAGCGAGCTCGAGGCCGAGCTGGCCGCGGGCACGCGGGCGGTCCCGCCCGTCGCCGGCGTGCGCGAGGGCGTCGCGTGGGCCGCGATGGACGCGGTCGAGCGCCGACGGGTGCTGGACGCGCACCGCCTGGCCTACGTCTCCGAGACGCCGGTCAACTGGTGCCCCGGCCTGGGGACCGTCCTCGCGAACGAGGAGGTCACGGCCGACGGCCGCTCCGAGCGCGGCAACTTCCCGGTGTTCCAGCGCAGCCTGCGGCAGTGGAACATGCGGATCACGGCCTACGCGGACCGCCTGACCGACGACCTGGAGCACATCGACTGGCCCGAGAAGGTCAAGTCGATGCAGCGCAACTGGATCGGACGCTCGTCGGGCGCGCGCGTGCGGTTCGCGGTCGAGGGCGGCCAGTCCGTCGAGGTGTTCACCACGCGGCCCGACACGCTGTTCGGTGCGACCTTCATGGTCGTCGCGCCCGAGCACCCGCTGCTCGACGAGGTGCCCGCTGCCTGGCCCGACGGGACGAAGTCGGTGTGGACCGGCGGCCACGAGTCGCCCGCGGCGGCCGTCGCGGCGTACCGCGCGGAGGCGGCGGCGAAGACCGCGGTGGAACGACAGGCGGACGCGGGCCGCAAGACCGGCGTGTTCACGGGCCACCTTGCCGTCAACCCGGTCAACGGCGAGCTGCTGCCGGTGTTCACGGCCGACTACGTGCTCATGGGCTACGGGACCGGCGCGATCATGGCGGTCCCGGGCGGCGACGCTCGCGACTTCGCGTTCGCGCAGGCCTTCGACCTGCCGGTGGTCTACACGATCGAGGGCGACGAGACGGACGCGGCCCGCACCGGCGACGGCGCGGTGGTGAACTCCTCGAACGACGAGGTCTCGCTCGACGGTCTGGACGTCGCGACCGCCAAGGCGCGCATCGTCGAGTGGCTGTCGGCCAAGGGCGTGGGCTCCGAGACGATCACGTACCGCCTGCGCGACTGGCTGTTCAGCCGGCAGCGCTACTGGGGCGAGCCGTTCCCGATCGTCTACGACGAGAACGACCTGCCGATCGCGCTGCCCGTCGACCTGCTGCCCGTCGACCTGCCCGAGGTGCCGGACTACGCGCCGCGCACGTTCGACGCCGACGACGCGCACTCCTCTCCCGAGCCGCCGCTGGGCCGCAACACCGACTGGGTCGACGTCACGCTCGACCTCGGAGACGGGCCCAAGGTGTACCGCCGCGACACCAACACCATGCCCAACTGGGCCGGCTCGTGCTGGTACTACCTGCGCTACCTGGACCCCACGGCCGACGAGGTCCTCGTCGACCCCGTGCTGGAGAAGTTCTGGCTGGCGCCGGGGCACAGCGGCGACGCGACCGACACCGTCGGTGGCGTGGACCTGTACGTCGGCGGGGTCGAGCACGCGGTGCTGCACCTGCTGTACGCACGGTTCTGGCACAAGGTGCTGTTCGACCTCGGCCACGTCAGCGGTGCCGAGCCGTTCCACAAGCTCTTCAACCAGGGCTACATCCAGGCGTACGCCTACACCGACGAGCGCGGCGTGCACGTCGAGGCGGCCGAGGTCGTCGAGGACGAGTCGTCGCCGACCGGCTTCACCTGGCAGGGCGAGCCCGTCCACCGCGAGTACGGGAAGATGGGCAAGTCGCTGAAGAACATGGTGACGCCCGACGAGATGTACGCCGAGTACGGCGCCGACACGCTGCGCGTGTACGAGATGTCGATGGGTCCGCTCGACCTGTCGCGGCCGTGGGAGACGCGCGCGGTCGTCGGGTCGCAGCGGTTCTTGCAGCGGCTGTGGCGCAACGTCGTCTCCGAGTCCGACGGCACGCTCGTCGTGACCGAGGATGCGCCGTCCGACGAGACGCTGCGCGTGCTGCACCGCACGGTCGCGGACGTCACCGAGGACATGGCGGCCATGCGGATCAACACCGCGATCGCCAAGCTCATCGTGCTCAACAACCACCTGACGACGCTGTCCGCGGCACCGCGCGCCGCGGTCGAGGCGCTCGT
>NZ_LFKW01000018.1:0-50350 GCF_001040865.1 Cellulomonas sp. A375-1
ACCGCAGCCGCGGGCCGGACAGCCGCACGCCCGTGCGGCTGGCGTGCGCCTGCACCTGCCACGTCGCCCCCAGCAGCGTGGTCATGTCCTCGCGCGTGAGGAAGTCCGGCGCGGGGTGCGGGCCCTCCTGCACGGCCAGCCGCCACGCGCGCGTGAACCGCGGCCGCAGCTCGATCGGCACCGCCGCTCGCTCATCGGCCGCCCGCTCGTCGGCCACCCGCTCGTCGGCCGGCACCAGGACGTCCCCGGTCTGGAGCGCCCGGCCCGCGTAGCCGCCGAACCCGCCGAGCGTGAACGTCGCCGCCGAGCCCAGGTAGTCGGGAACATCCAGCCCGCCGTGCACCAGCACGTACGTCCGCAGGCCGGCGTGCCCGGGTGCCGCGACGTCGAGCACGGCCCCGGCCGCGACGCGCACGGGCTCCCACTGCGGGACCGAGCGCCCGTCGAGCGTCACCACGGCCGGGGCGCCCGTCACGCACACCCACGTGTCGTGGCTGAACCGCAGCCGCGGCCCGGTGAGCGTGCACTCGAGCCCGGGCGCACCCTCGTCGTTGCCCAGCGCGCGGTTGCCGAGCCGGAACGACAGGTCGTCCATCGGCCCCGACGGCGGCACCCCGACCTCCCACAGGCCGCGCCGGCCCGGCCAGTCCTGCACGGTCGTCATGTCCCCGCCGCGCAGCACCTCGACCCACGGCTCGTCGTCGAGCACGTCCGCGAGCAGCCCGGTGTCGACGGCACCGGCGTGCACGCGAGCGTCGGCCAGCGCGGCGCGCAGCTGCGGCAGGTTGGTGGCGACCCCTTCGACCCGCGTCCCGGCGAGCGCCTCGCCGGCCCGGGCGAGCGCCTGCGCGCGGTCCCGGCCGTGCACCACGACCTTGGCGAGCAGCGGGTCGAAGTAGCGCGTGACGCGCTGCCCGGGCTCGGCCCAGCCGTCGACGCGCACGGGCGGCAGCGTCACGTGCGTGAGCGTGCCGGTGCTGGGCAGGCCGCCGCGGCGCGGGTCCTCGGCGTACACGCGGGCCTGCACGGCGTGCCCACTCGTCGGCACGGCGTCGGGACGGCCCGCGAGGACGTCGTCGCCGTCGACGAGGCGCAGCATCCACTCGACCAGGTCGACCCCGGTGACCTCCTCGGTCACGGTGTGCTCGACCTGCAGGCGCGCGTTGACCTCGAGCATCGCGGCGTCGCCGCGCTCGAGGTCGACGACGAACTCGACGGTCCCGACGCTGCGGTACGCCTGCGCGGCGAGCAGGTCCCGGGCCCAGCCGACGAGGCGCGCGCGCAGCGCGTCGGGCAGCCCCGGGGCGGGCGCCTCCTCGATCACCTTCTGGTGGCGGCGCTGCACCGAGCAGTCGCGGTCCCCGAGCGTGACGACCCGGCCACGCCCGTCGCCGAACGCCTGGACCTCGACGTGCCGCGCGCGGCGCACGAGCCGCTCGACGTACAGCGCGGGGTTGCCGAACAGCTCCTGGGCGGTGCGGCGCACGTCCTCGACGGCCGCGACGAGCTCGGCGGGCGTCGCGCACCGGCGCAGGCCGAGCCCGCCCCCGCCCGCGACGGCCTTGACCATCACGGGGTAGCCGATCGCGTCGGCGGCCAGCAGCGCGTCGTCGAGGCCGGTCAGCGCGTCCGACGCCGCGAGCACGGGGACGCCGGCCGCGTGCGCCGCGTGCCGCGCGCGCAGCTTGTCGCCGAACGTCGCGACCTGCGCGGGCGTCGGGCCGACGAACGCGAGCCCGGCCGCCTCGACGTCCGCGACGAACACCGCGTCCTCGGACAGGAACCCGTAGCCCGGGTGCAGCGCGGTCGCACCGGACCGCCGCGCGGCGGCCAGGACGAGCCCCGCGTCGAGGTAGGCGCGCGGGTCCGACCCCAGGTGCACGACGTCGTCGGCCAGGCGCACGTGCGGCGCCGCGACGTCGTCGTCGGTGCACAGCGCGACGGTCCGCCACCCGAGCCGCCGGGCGGTCTGCAGCACCCGCACCGCGACCTCCCCCCGGTTCGCGACGACCAGCGTGCGTCCCACGGCACCCCTCCCGTCGCTCCCGATGCAGGTCCGGGGCGTATACACCCCCGTATCCCGAACGGTACGAACAGGATGTTTCCTCCCGGACCCACCTAGATGAACGCCGCGTTACGCCCCCCATGGCGCCGCTTCGTCGCCTGATCGCGTCGGTTCGTCGCAGCCGCGCCGGTTCGTCGCCTCGCAGCGACGAACCGCAGCGGGAACAACGAACCGCCGCGCGGCGTACCCGTGTCGCCGCGCACCGAGGGGCGGCGACACCGGGCGCAGGGCGTCAGCCTGCGAGGGCCATGCGGGTCATCGCGCTCGTCGCGCGTTCCATGACGACTTCCAGCGACTCGCCCACGTGCTGGTGCAGGGCGGTGAGGGCTTCCGGGAGGCGGCGGGCCACGACCAGCTCGAGGATCTCGATGTGCTCGTCGATGGTCGTGGCGATGCGGGAGGTCTCGACGAAGTCGTGCATGCGCACCGCGCGGATCTTCTGGTTGACCGTCACGAGCGCCTCGGTGAGCTGGGCGTTGCCCGACGACGCGGAGAGCACCTGGTGGTAGCGCTCGTCGAGCAGCACGAACGACGGGTCGGGTGCCGGGGGCGCCGAGCGCAGCCCCACCCAGAACTCGAGCTCGGCCCGCAGCGCGGCCTCGTCGTGCCGCACCGACGGGTTCTCGATCGCCCGCTGGATGCCGCGCAGCTCGAGCGTGATGCGCAGCTCGTACAGGTTGCGCAGGTCCTCCAGCGACGGCACGACGACCGCGTACCCGAAGTCCGTGCGCTCGATCAGCCCGTCGGACAGCAGCCGCGACAGCGCCTCGCGCACCGGGGTGCGCGACACGTCGAACGTCTTGCCCAGCTTGGGCTCGGTGAGCCGCTCGCGCGGGCTGATCCGGCCGTTGAGGATCTCGTCGCGCAGCCGGTGGTACACCACCTCGCGCAGCGACCGACCGTCCGTCGGCGCACTCGTCGTGCTCGCGTCGGCCACGTCAGGACGCGGACCCGTGCTCATGGACATGGAGCCTAACCCTGCGCCCCGCGCGCCCCGCCGACCGGCGCACGCTGCGCGCGCCGGGCCCCTCCCCCCCGCGTCGCCCGCTCACAGCGCCATCGCCGCGCGCACGGCGTCCTCCCGCTCGAGCCCGCCGGACCCCTCGCTCGTGACGCGCCCCGACTCGAGCACGTAGTACCGCGCCGCGGCGGACAGCGCGAACCCGACGTGCTGCTCGACGAGCAGCACCGCGAGCCCGCCGGCGGCCGTCAACGTCATGATCGCGTCCTCGATCTCCTGCACGACGTTCGGCTGGATGCCTTCGGTCGGCTCGTCGAGGATCAGCACCCGCGGGCCCGTGATCAGCGCGCGGGCGATCGCGAGCTGCTGGCGCTGCCCGCCGGACAGCAGGCCCGCCCGCCGCCCGAGCAGCTCACGCAGGGCCGGGAACAGGTCGAGCGCGGCGTCCATCCGAGCCCGCCCCGCGGCGCCCGCGCCGTCCGCGACGAGCTGCAGGTTCTCCCGCGCGGTGAGCGTGCCGAACGACTGCTGCCCCTGCGGCACGTAGGCGAGCCCGCGCCGCACGCGTTGGTGCGGCCGCAGCCTGGTGACGTCCTCGCCGCCCAGCAGGACCGTCCCGCTGCGCACGGGCAGCAGGCCCACCGCGGCGCGCAGCAGCGTCGTCTTGCCCGCGCCGTTGTGGCCCATGACCGCGGTCACGGAGTCCTCGCCCACCTCGACGTCGACGCCGTGCACCACGGACGTGCGGCCGTAGCCCACGTGCACCCCGGTCAGTCGCAGCATCACTCCACCTCCGTCGCGGAGCCGCGCGCGCCCGCGCCACGGCCCAGGTACACCTCGACGACCTTGGGGTCGGCCTGCACCTGCGCGACCGTCCCCTCCGACAGCACGCGCCCCTGGTGCAGCACCGTGACCGACGAGGCGAACGCGCGCAGGAACTCCATGTCGTGCTCGACGACGACGACCGTGCGCTGCTCGCCGATGCGCCGCAGCAGCTGCCCGGTCTGCTCCCGCTCGGCGTGGCTCATGCCGGCCACGGGCTCGTCGAGCAGCAGCAGGCGCGCGTCCTGGACCAGGAGCATCCCGATCTCGAGCCACTGCTTCTGCCCGTGCGCGAGCACGCCCGCGGGTGCGTCGGCGAGCGCGGTGAGCCCGATCGTCTCGAGGGCCTGCGCGACCTCGTCGGGGATCGTGCGCCGCCGCCGCAGCAGGGTCGGCAGCCCCCGGCCCGAGCCGGCCGCGATGTCGAGGTTCTGCAGGACGCTGAGCTCGTCGAACACGCTCGCGGTCTGGAACGTGCGTCCCACCCCCGCGCGCACGATCCGGTGCGCGGGCCGACCGACGAGCTCCACGCGGCCGAACTGCACCGAGCCCGAGCACCGTGCGAGTCCCGTGATCGCGTCGACGATCGTCGTCTTGCCCGCGCCGTTCGGACCGATGAGGAACCGCAGGTCGCCCTGCGTGACGGTCAGGTCGACCCCGTCGACCGCGACGAACCCGTCGAACTCGACGCGCAGCCCGCGGACCTCGAGGTAGTCGTGCCGGAACCGCTCGCCGGGTGCGGCGATCACGGCCTCGAGCGCCTGGGGGTCGAGCGTGACCTGCGGCTCGTCCACGCCCGGCTCGGTGAGGGCTGGCTGCTCGGTCATGCGGTCCTCCCTGCGCTCGCGGTGGCCTCGTCGTGCTCGTCGTCGGGGGTCGTGGGGACGTCGGTACCGGGCGCGTCGGCGGCCGGGCCGGCGGGCTCGTCGGACGACGAGCGACGCCGCACGCGCAGCCGGCCGAGCGTCGCGAACCCGTCGGGCAGGAAGGCGACGACGAGGATGAACAACCCGCCCAGGAAGTACGTCCAGAACGACGGGAACCGCTCGGACAGGCTCGTCTCCGCCCAGGACACGGCGAGCGAGCCGACGACCGGGCCGAGCAGCGTCGCGCGCCCGCCGATCGCGACGCCCACGAGGAACGCGATCGACGGCACCACCCCCACGTCGGCGGGCGAGATGATCCCGACGATCGGCGCGAACAGGGCCCCGCCGATCGCCGCGAACAGCGCCGCGACCGTGTACGCGAGCACCTTGACCAGCGCGGGGTCGTACCCGAGGAACCGCACGCGGTTCTCCTGGTCGCGCACCGCGACGAGCAGCTCGCCGTAGCGCGAGCGCATGATCAGCCGCACGGTCAGCACCATGACGAGCAACGTGCCCGCGGCGATGTAGTAGAGCATCTGCTTGTTCAACGGGTCCGCCAGCGAGAACCCGAAGAACGACCGGAACCCGTTGAGCCCGTTGGTCCCGCCGGTGACCTTCTGCTGGCCGATGAGCAGGATGACGAACGCGGCCGCGAGGGCCTGCGACAGGATCGCGAAGTACGCGCCGCGCACGCGCCGCTTGAACACCGCGAGCCCGAGCAGCGCGGCGAGTCCTGCGGGCAGCAGCAGGATCGCCAGGATCGTGACGACGGGGCTGCGCATCGGCTCCCACCACGCGGGGACGGTGCCGTCGCCGTACAGGAGCATGAAGTCGGGCACGCCGTCCGGGCCGGCGTCGGCGAGCTTGAGGTGCATCGCCATGAGGTAGCCGCCGAGCCCGAAGAACACGCCCTGGCCGAGCGTGAGCATCCCGCCGCGGCCCCACGCGAGCCCGATCCCGACCGCGACCATCGCGAGGCAGATGAACTTCGCGAGCAGGTTGAGCCGGAAGTCCGACAGGACGTTCGGCGCGACGACGAACAGCAGCAGACCGGCCACGCCGATCCCGACGAGCAGGCGGGCCCGCTCGTGCGACCACAGGGCGCTCATGCGAGGCTCCTCGTCCGGACGGCGACCAGACCCTGCGGCCTGACCTGCAGGAACGCGACGATGATGACGAACACGAGCACCTTGGCGACGCTCGCGGTCGACGAGTACTCGATCCCGGCCTGCAGGAGCCCGAGCCCGAACGCGGCGATCACCGCACCCTTGAGCTGGCCGATGCCGCCGACCACGACGACGAGGAACGCGTCGACGATGTAGGAGGTCCCGAGCGTCGGCCCGATCGAGCCGAGCAGGGTCAGCGCGACGCCCGCGACACCCGCGACGCCCGAGCCCAGGAAGAACGTGAGCCGGTCCGTGGCGCGAGTCGAGATGCCCGCGGTCTCGGCCAGGTCGCGGTTCGCGACCGTCGCGCGGATGCGCCGGCCGAGCGGCGTGAGCTTGAGCGCGAGGGCCAGCGCGACGACCGCGAGCGTGGCCAGCGCGAGGATGAACAGGCGCGTCCTGGGGACGCCGACCCCGAGCACCTGGACCGCGCCCGAGAGCCAGTCCGGCGCGCGCACGTCCACGTTCGGCGCCCCGAACACGTCCCGCGCGAGCTGCTGCAGCACGAGCGCGACCCCGAACGTGACGAGCAACGTGTCGAGCGGCCGGTGGTACATGCGGGAGATCAGGGTGACCTCGAGCAGCAGGCCGAGCAGCCCCCCGACCAGGAACCCGATCACCAGGGACACGAGCAGCGAGACACCGGCGTCGGCGACGACCTTCTGCACGACGAACGCCGTGTAGGCGCCCGCCATCATGAACTCGCCGTGCGCCATGTTGATGACGCCCATCTGCCCGAACGTGAGCGCGAGGCCGAGCGCTGCGAGCAGCAGCACCGACCCGAGGCTCAGCCCGGCGAAGAGCTGTGAGACCAGGGCATCCATGCACCCGCGTCCTTCCTGCGCCCTCGTCGGGCGCGGCCTGCCGACGCCCGTGGGCGACGAACGGCTGGGGGCGGTGGCCCGACGCACGGAGAGCATCGTCGGACCACCGCCGTCAGAGGTGGGTCAGGACAGGCCCTCGGCCCACTCGTAGCCCTCGAGGAACGGGTCCGGCTCGATGGGGCCGTCGGACTCCCAGACCGGGTAGATCAGGCCGTCGGCGTCGATCTTGCCGATGAGCGCGGTCTTGGCGATGTGGTGGTTGTCGCCGTTGACCGTGACCGTGCCCTCGGGGGCCTCGAACGTCACGCCGTCGGCCGCGGCCTGCACGTCGGCCACCGCGAACGACTTCGCCTTCTCGACCATGCCCTTCCACAGGTAGAGCGAGGTGTAGGCGGCCTCCATGGGGTCGGACGTCACGCGCTCGTCGCCGTACTCCGCCTTGAACGCCGCGACGAACTTCTCGTTCGCCGGGCTGTCGACCGTCTGGTAGTAGTTCCACGCGGTGAGCTGGCCGACGATGTTGTCGACGCCGATGCCGCCGACCTCCTCCTCGGCGATCGACACCGAGACCACCGGCACCGTCTCGGCGGTCAGGCCGACGTTCTTGTACTCCTTGAAGAACGCGACGTTGGAGTCACCGTTGAGCGTGTTGAACACCGCCTGCGCGCCCGAGCCCTTGAGCTTGGTCACGATCGTCGAGAAGTCCGTGTGGCCCAGCGGGGCGTACTCCTCGCCGACGACCTCGATCCCGTTCGCGCCGGCGTACGCGAGGATCTCCTTGTTCGCGGTGCGCGGGAACACGTAGTCCGAGCCGACGAGGAAGACCTTCGTGACGCCTTGCTCCTTGAGGTAGTCCATCGCGGGGATGATCTGCTGGTTCGTCGTCGCACCCGTGTAGAAGATGTTGGGCGAGGCCTCGAGGCCCTCGTACTGCACGGGGTAGAACAGCAGCGACTCGTTGTCCTCGAAGACCGGCAGCATCGCCTTGCGCGACGACGAGGTCCACCCGCCGAACACCGCGGCCACGCAGTCGGACTTGATGAGCTTCTCCGCCTTCTCGGCGAACACCGTGGGCTCGGACTGACCGTCCTCACCGACGATCGTCAGCTGCTTGCCGAGCACGCCGCCCGCGGCGTTGATCTCCTTGGCCGCGAGGTCGAGCGCGTCGCGCACCGTCTGCTCGGAGATCGCCATCGTGCCGGACAGCGAGTTGAGGAAGCCGATCTTCACCGCGTCGCCGTCGGTCTCGACGCACGAGCCCGCGGCGCTCTCGCCGGAGGCCTCGTCGTCGGTGCGCGACCCACAGGCCGACAGGGCGAGAAGAGCGGCGAGCGCCGCGCTGGACACCGCGAGCGCGCGGGTGGTGCGCATGGTTCTGGTCACGGAGGGGACCCTTTCGCTGGGGTGGAGCTCACGAGCGGAACCGGACGGGGGCGCAGGCACCGCGGCGCACCGCGCTGTGTCCCGGGGTGTATACATCCCTGTGCCCATGTCGCAGGACGGTAGGAGCCGGGTGTTTCGGACAGCGACGCCCGGGCGTGAACGGGGTGTTTCGTCCTGATCCCGATCCGGTCACGCCTGCGGGTGCGGCACCGCGGGTCGGCGCGCGCCTACGCTGCGACCATGCACCTGCGCGCCCTCGACCAGTCCGCGAAGCTCAAGGACGTCCTCTACGAGATCCGTGGGGCGACGCTCACCGAGGCGGCGCGCCTGGAGGCCGAGGGCCACGCGATCCTCAAGCTCAACACCGGCAACCCCGCCGCGTTCGGGTTCGAGGCGCCGCACCAGATCGTGCGCGACATGATCGCGGCGATCCCGACCGCGCACGGCTACAGCGAGTCCCAAGGCATCCTCTCCGCGCGCCGTGCCGTCGTCACGCGCTACGAGACGGACCCCGAGTTCCCGCTGTTCGACGTCGAGGACGTCTACGTGGGCAACGGCGTCTCCGAGCTCATCACGATGGTCATGCAGGCGCTGCTCGACGAGGGCGACGAGGTGCTCATCCCGTCCCCCGACTACCCGCTGTGGACCGCGATGACGTCGCTGTCCGACGGCAAGCCGGTGCACTACCGGTGCGACGAGACGACGGGCTGGCAGCCGGACCTCGAGCACCTCGAGTCCCTCGTCACGCCCCGCACCAAGGCGCTCGTCGTCATCAACCCGAACAACCCGACGGGTGCGGTCTACCCGCGCGAGACGCTCGTCGCACTCGCCGACATCGCGCGCCGGCACTCGCTGCTGCTGCTGGCCGACGAGATCTACGACCGGATCCTGTTCGACGGCGCGGTCCACACGCCGCTCGCCTCGGTCGCGCACGACCTGCTGTGCCTGACGTTCAACGGCCTGTCCAAGACCTACCGGGTCGCCGGGTACCGCTCGGGGTGGATGGTCGTCACCGGGCCGCGCGAGCACGCGACGGGGTTCCTCGAGGGCATCCAGCTGCTCGCGTCCACGCGCCTGTGCGCGAACGTGCCCGCGCAGCACGCGCTGCAGGCCGCCCTCGGCGGCGTCCAGTCGATCGACGCGCTGATCGCGCCCGGCGGGCGGCTGCACGAGCAGCGCGACGTCGCGTGGCGCGGCCTGACCTCGATCCCGGGCGTGACGTGCGTGCGGCCCGACGGCGCGCTGTACCTCTTCCCGCGCCTCGACCCCGACGTCCACGAGATCCACGACGACGCCAGGCTGGTCTACGACCTGCTGGTCAGCGAGCACATCCTGCTGGTGCAGGGCACGGGCTTCAACTGGCCCACGCCGGACCACCTGCGGATCGTCACGCTGCCCGAGGCGCGCGTGCTCGGCGAGGCCGTCGAGCGCCTCGGCAACTTCCTGTCCTCCTACCGCCAGTGAGACCCGAGGAGAGCTGACGGGCGAGGTCGTCGGTGGTCAGCTCGCGACGAAGCGCGCGTGGACCGCGGACTCGACCGTGATGTCCTCGGGCTTCAGGTCGAGCTGGCCGCCCGCCCCGTCGGCGACGGCACCGCGCATCATCGCGACGGCCTCGTGCGCCACCGGTCGGCTCTGGTCACCCAGCATCCCGGGCTCGGCGAGCGCGACCGCACGCACGTCGGCCAGCCCGAGCGCCCGCGCGTAGGCGCCCGCACGCTCGACCGCGTCCGCGACGGCCCGGGCGCGTGCGTCGGCGACGAGCCGCTTCTTCGTGACCTCGGTGAGCGTCCAGGTCACGCCCTGCACCGTGACCCCGTCGAGCACCGCGACCTGCTCGACCCACTCGGCCAGACGCGCGAGGTCCGAGAACTTCGCCTCGAGCCCGACCTGCGCGTGGTGCACGAACGGGAGCTGCTTGCCGTGGTCGTTCCACGGCCGCCGGCTCCACACGCTGAGCCGCTGCGCCGACCACCACGTGACCGGACCCGACGACGGGTCGTGCAGCGCGCGCACCTGGTCGACGATCCGGGCGTGCGCGTGCGTCGTGCGCTGCACCACGTCGTCCCGCTGCGGCCCCTCGAACCCGACGACGAGCGAGACGGTCCCGCGCTCGGCCGCGTGATGGTGCTCGAACCGGCCCTCGACGGTGATCGTGGTCTCCTGCACACGCCCGAGGCTAGTGGGCGCGGACCCGCACCGCCGGGCGTCGGGCCGCGTCGCCGACGACCGCCGGGTCCACGACCGGCACCCCGGCACGACGCGCACGCCGCCGGTCACCCACCACGCGCAGGACGACGACGAGCGCACCACCCAGCGCCCCGGCGACCGCGGCGACCAGCACGTCGTCGGTCGTCGCGCGACGCCCCGTGACCAGGACGTGCTGCAGGACCTCGATGACGACGCCCGTCGTCGCCGTCGCGAGCGCGGCCCGCCACGGGCCCCAGCCGAGCCGCGCCGCGAGCAGCGCACCGCCCAGGCCGAACAGCAGCAGGCTCCCGCCGACCTGCCCGACCGTCGCCGGCCAGGACGCCTGCGCGTACGAGCCGAGGTCCCGGAAGGGCACGAGCTCGGGATCGGCCTCACCCGCGTGCGGCAACGGCCGCAGCGTCACCGTGGCGAGCACGAGCGCCCACACGACGACGAGCGCCTCGCCCACCGAGCGGCACACGGCCGACGACGACCGCTCGGTCCCCCGGTACGCCCAGCACCCGAGGAAGACCCCACCAGCGACCACCGCCCCGACCACCGTGACCACGGCGGCGAGGTCGGAGAAGTTGCGCCACAGCTGTGTCACGGAAGCCCCCTGCTCCGGTGCTCGCAGCACGGCCGCGCCACTGCGGCCGACCACGACCCTAGCGCGCACGCCCGCGCGGCGGCAGGGGGCTGCGCGGGCCCGTCCGTGCCTGCGCCGGCGCGCCCGGGGACGACGAACGGGCCGGCCACCCGAAGGTGACCGGCCCGTCCTGGGTCGTGCTGCCGGACGCTCGGCGTCCGGCGGTGCTCAGCTCAGAGGCCGGCGTCGGCTCAGAAGCCGCCGCCGAAGTCCTCGCCGCCACCGGCCGGGGCCGCGGGGGCCTTCTCCGGCTTGTCGGCCACGACGGCCTCGGTGGTGAGGAACAGAGCGGCGATCGACGACGCGTTCTGCAGCGCCGAGCGCGTGACCTTGACCGGGTCGTTGACGCCCGCGGCCAGCAGGTCCTCGTACGTGTTGGTCGCGGCGTTGAGGCCGTGACCCGTCGGCAGGTTGCGGACCTTCTCGGCCACGACGCCGCCCTCGAGACCGGCGTTGATCGCGATCTGCTTGAGCGGGGCCTCGATCGCGAGCTTCACGATCGCGGCACCCGTCGCCTCGTCACCCTCGAGCTTGAGGTCCGCGAACGCGGTGTTGCCGGCCTGGATGAGCGCCACGCCACCACCGGCGACGATGCCCTCCTCGACGGCCGCCTTGGCGTTGCGCACGGCGTCCTCGATGCGGTGCTTGCGCTCCTTGAGCTCGACCTCGGTGGCCGCGCCCGCCTTGATGACGGCGACGCCGCCGGCGAGCTTGGCGAGGCGCTCCTGCAGCTTCTCGCGGTCGTAGTCCGAGTCCGAGTTCTCGATCTCGGCGCGGATCTGCGTGACACGACCGGCGATCTGGTCGGCCTGGCCGGAGCCCTCGACGATCGTGGTCTCGTCCTTGGTGACGACGATCTTGCGCGCCTGGCCGAGGACCTCGAGGCCGACCGTGTCGAGCTTGAGGCCGACGGTCTCGCTGACGACCTGGCCACCCGTGAGGATCGCCATGTCCTGCAGCATCGCCTTGCGGCGGTCGCCGAAGCCGGGAGCCTTGACGGCGACCGACTTGAACAGGCCACGGATCTTGTTCACGACGAGGGTCGCGAGGGCCTCACCCTCGACGTCCTCGGCCACGATGAACAGCGGCTTGCCGGACTGGATGACCTTCTCCAGCAGCGGGAGCAGGTCCTTGACGTTCGAGATCTTGCCCTCGACGAGCAGGACGTACGCGTCCTCGAGGACGGCCTCCTGACGCTCCGGGTCGGTGACGAAGTACGCCGACAGGAAGCCCTTGTCGAAGCGCATGCCCTCGGTGAGCTCGAGCTCGAGACCGAGCGCGTTGGACTCCTCGACGGTGATGACGCCTTCCTTGCCCACCTTGTCGAGGGCCTCGGCGATCAGGTCGCCGATCGCCTGGTCGCCGGCGGAGATCGCGGCCGTGGCGGCGATCTGCTCCTTGGTCTCGACCTCCTTGGCCTGCGCGAGCAGGGCAGCGGTGACGGCCTCGACGGCCTTCTCGATGCCACGCTTCAGCGCGATCGGGTTCGCACCCGCCGCGACGTTGCGCAGGCCCTCGCGCACGAGCGCCTGGGCCAGGACGGTCGCCGTCGTCGTGCCGTCACCGGCGACGTCGTCGGTCTTCTTGGCGACCTCCTTGACGAGCTCCGCACCGATCTTCTCGAAGGGGTCCTCGAGGTCGATCTCCTTGGCGATGGAGACGCCGTCGTTCGTGATCGTCGGCGCGCCCCACTTCTTGTCGAGCACGACGTTGCGGCCCTTCGGGCCGAGCGTGACCTTCACGGTGTCGGCGAGGACGTTCAGACCCCGCTCGATACCGCGGCGGGCCTCCTCGTTGAAGGCAATGATCTTGGCCATGTGGCGAGCGATCCTTCGCTTGGGTTCGGGTCGGCCGGTCGGTGCCCGCGACGGACGACGACCGGGCGCGCGGTCTTGTCCCGCACACCCGACGTCTCACCTGACGGCCGGGGTGGTTCTGTCACTCTCTACCCGAGAGTGCTAAGTCAATGGTTAGCACTCGACCCCCGAGAGTGCAAGCAGCGGTGCCCGCCTTCACGCCTGGCGAACGCACCGACGCGCGGCGGTTCGGCCCACCGGGCACCGCCTCTTCGATAGGGTGCCGCGCGTGCCAGGTGACGACGCCCGGACGACAGGCCGACGACGCGCGTCCCGCGCCGTCGGCCCCGCGCTGCTCGCGGTCGGCGCGATCCTCGCCGCGGTGCTCCCGGTGGGCGTCCAGGTGGGTGCAGCCCGGCCCGCCGCGGCCGCGGACGCCCCGGCCGCCGGCGCCCCGACCACGCCGTACGCGGTCCTGCCGCTCTTCCAGGAGGGCGTCGCGATCGGGCCCGACGGTGCGGTCGTCGCGGTCCCCGCCGGCACCCGGCCCGCGTTCCTCGACGGCACGCGCGTGCTCGACCCCGAGCTGACGAACTTCGGGGCGGTCCTGGACGGCGGCGAGGTGGAGCACGGCACCCGCGAGGCCCACCGGCTCGCGGACGCGCAGCTCGCGTGGCTCGCCGCGGGCTCGGTGCCGGGTGCGGGCGGTCCGTTCGAGGACCTGAGCCGGACCGCGCTGCTCGACCTGCACACGCTCCTGCTGCCGGGCGGCGCGATGGTCGCGGGCTGGGAGGACCGCTGGCGGTACGTGTGGCCGCGCGACGCGGCCTTCGTCGCGGTCGCGTTCGCACGCACCGGGCACGTCGACGACGCGCTCGAGGTGCTCGACTTCCTGACCCGCGCCCAGCACGACGACGGCGGCTTCGAGGCCCGCTACCTGCCCGACGGCTCGGGACCGCCCGACGACCGCACGGCGCAGACCGACGGCCAGGGCTGGGCCATGTGGGCCGCGGGGCTCGTGCTCGCTGAGCTGCCGCCCGGACCGGTGCGCACGGTCGTCGCCGCGCGCCTCGCGCCGCTCGTGGCCCGCGCGGTCGACGGCACGACGAGCCTGCTCACCACCACCGGTCTCCCGCCCGCCTCGCCCGACTACTGGGAGCGCGACGAGGACGAGCTCACCCTGGGCACCGTCGCGCCGCTCGTCGCAGGCCTCGAGCAGGCGGTGACGGTGCTGGCCGAGGCGGGCGACGTCGAGCGCGCCGAGCGCGCAGGGGCGAGCGCACTGACCGTGCGCACGGCGACGGTCGAGACGTTCGGCGCGGCCGGGTTCACGCGCTACGCCGACGGCGCCGACCACGACGCCGCCGCGGCGTTCGTCCTCGCACCGTTCTGGCAGCGACCGGCGACGGGCGGCCGCGCCGCCTGGCTCGCGTCCGCCGAGGCGATGCGACGCCCGGTCGGGCTGGCCCCCGCCGGTGAGTGGCGGCAGGACGGCGTCACGTGGACGCCGCAGACGTCGCTCTACGCCTGGGTCGCGGCAGAGCAGGGCGACCACGCACGCGCGCTCGCGCTGCTGAGCGCGATCGACTCGCACCGGACCCTGACCGGCTCCGTGCCCGAGAAGGTGCTCGCCGACGGCCGACCGGCCGCGGTCGCCCCGCTCACCTGGAGCGCGGCGTGCGCCCTGCTCGCCCTCGACGCGCTGGACCCCTAGGCCGCACGCGGCCCAGGAATCAGAGCGGGCGGACCTGGTCGGCCTGCGGGCCCTTGGCGCCCTGCCCGACCTCGAACTCGACCTGCTGCCCCTCGTCGAGGCTCCGGTACCCGTCGCTCTGGATCGCCGAGAAGTGCACGAACAGGTCGGCACCCCCCGCGTCCGGGGTGATGAACCCGTAGCCCTTCTCCGCGTTGAACCACTTCACCGTGCCCTGAGCCATGCCCGTGCTCCCTCGTACCGAATGACCTCGCGCCCCTGCACGAAGTGGCGCCGAGCCTAGTGGGAGCGCGCGAACCGACAACAGGGGTCGACGCGACGGCTGTGGACTACGGCGCGCCCGCCCCGAGGGCACTGATCGACCCTGGTCAGCCCGCCGCGGGGCGCCGGGGAACGATCAGGGCAGCGCCGAGACGAGGACGACGACGACTCCCGAGGGCGCCTGCGCCGGGTCGAGCTGCGCGGTGCTCAGGCCGAGCGTCGACGCGACGAGGTCGGCCGTGGCCCGGTCCTCCTCGGCCCCGTAGAACACGCTCGAGGCCGCGGGCTTGGTGCCCGTGAAGTTGTCGGGCTTGACGGACGTGAAGCCGGCAGCCGTGAGCTGCTCGCCGGCCTTCGCGGCCAGGCCCTGGATGCCCGCGGCGTTGTAGACCGTCACCGAGGTCGCCAGGTCCGGCTCGAGGGCCGGCGGCTCCTCGGTCGTCTCGTCCTGCCCGGGCTCCGTGGGCTCCGGCGACTCGCCGCCCGTCTCGTCGTCGGAGCCGCCGGGGGTCGCGGTCGCGGTCGCGGCGGGCGTGCCGTCGTCGTCACCGCCGCCGCCACCGACCAGGGGGAGGTCCCCGCCGCGCGTCGCGAACGTGACCGCGCCGTAGGCGAGGAGCGGAGCGAGGACGAGGACCAGCAGGAACGGCGACCAGCGGCTCCACGCCGAACGGGGCGCGCGGTGGACTCCGCGAGGGGCGGTGGGGTCCGCGGGCGCGTCGAACTCGTCGTCCGGGTAGGGGTAGTCGGCCTTACTCACGGCAGGAAGGCTATCCGCCCGAGCCGTGTGCGCGGGCACCGGCGTGTCGGACACGCTCGCGGCTGGCGCGCCCGGAGCGGACGATCAGGACGGTCCGGGCGTCCGACGACGGGCGCCGGGTCCGGTCGTGGCGTCGGCGTCAGGCCTCGACGCCCAGCCGCCGGGCGGTGCGGGCCCGCTGGCGCGACGAGCGCATGCGCCGCAGTCGCTTGACCAGCATCGGGTCGTGCGCGAGCGCCGCCGGGTCGTCGATCAGGGCGTTGAGGATCTGGTAGTAGCGCGTGGCGGACAGGTCGAACAGCTCACGGATCGCCTGCTCCTTGGCGCCCGCGTACTTCCACCACTGCCGCTCGAACGCGAGGATCGACGCGTCCCGCTCGCTCAGCTCGACACCTCCGTCACGCCCGGCAGGCGCGAGCGGGGTCGGCTGGAGCTGCGCGGTCGATGCGGTCGCTGCGTCCATGCGCGCCAGGATAGGCCCCGAACCACATCCGTGTCATTCGTCCGGCCCCACCTCACCCACCCGTCCCACCCGCGCGCTCGTCGGCCCACCCGCCCCGGACGACGTCGTCGGTCCGACGCGAGATCGGCACTCCGGACTCACGACCTCGCATGCCACTGCCGACCTCGCCGGTGCCGGGACCGGTGAGGGCAGTAGGGTCCCGGGCGTGGATGGTGGGCTGGAGGGGATCGTCGCCGACGACTGGGCGCGCGCGCTCGCGCCGGCGAGCGAGCACGTACGCGCGGCGGGCCGGTTCCTGCGCGACGAGGTCGCCGCGGGCCGCGAGTACCTGCCCGCTCCGGACGCCATCCTGCGGGCCTTCGCCCGCCCGCTCGCCGAGGTCCGCGTGCTCGTCGTCGGCCAGGACCCCTACCCCACGCCCGGCCACCCCATGGGCCTGTCCTTCTCCGTGCAGCCCGACGTGCGCCCGGTCCCGCGCTCGCTCGACAACATCTTCCGCGAGCTCGTCGCGGACCTCGGGGTGCCCCGCCCGACGACCGGGGACCTGTCCCCCTGGGCCGACCAGGGGGTCATGCTGCTCAACAGGGTCCTGACGGTGCGGCCCGGTGCACCCGCGTCGCACCGGGGCAAGGGCTGGGAGGCCGTCACGGGCCGCGCGATCGAGGCGCTCGTGGAGCGCGGCGGCCCGCTCGTCGCGATCCTGTGGGGACGCGACGCGCAGACCCTCAAGCCCGCGCTCGGTGACGTCCCGACCGTCGAGTCCGTGCACCCGAGCCCGCTGTCGGCCTCCCGCGGGTTCTTCGGCTCGCGCCCGTTCTCTCGCGTCAACGACCTGCTCGTCGGCCAGGGCGGCACCCCGGTGGACTGGCGCCTGCCGTAGTCAGCGCGAGCAGTCGCCAGGCTTGCGTGTCTCGTGAAGGTTGATCTCGATCTCGGTCTGACCCCAGCCCGCCCAGTCCTTGGCGGTGAAGGCCATGACGGGCAGCGCCGAGCAGTCGGTGGCGGTGAACTCGCCCGACGCCCCCGAGGTCGACCACTTCCAGTCAGCCGGCATCCCGGGCGCCTTCGAAAGGTCGACCGTGATCCGCAGCCGCTCCCCAGCGTTCGGGTTCACACCTTGCGGTCTCACCTGAACCCTGATGTCCGCTCCTCGCAGGCCGACTCCGGCGCCCTCGTCCCACGGCTTGGAGACTCTCAGGCCAAGCACGTCACAGGTTGCCTTCCCGCTCACCGAGCCGTCGGCGGCGAGCACGACGCAACCGAGGGCGTGAGTCGACCACGTGCCGAGGGAGACCGTCGTGGTGGCGTGGACGTCGTCGGTCCACGCCGCGGAGGTGCGGGCGGCGGAGTCCGCGGCCACGCGGGCGCCGGCGGCGGCGAGCACGGCGACGACGAGCACGGCCACCGCGGCGCGCGCCCGCCTCAGGGTCACGGTCATGAGGTTCCTCCCTGGACGACGACGTCGACCGCCCCGAGCGAGCGCCCGCTGCACGCGGCGGCGTTCGCCCCGGCGGGGACCGAGAAGGTCACGGTCGCGGTCGTCACGGCTGCCGCGGTCGCGCTGGACGGGCTCCCGGCGAGCTCGGCGGCCGGGAGCGGCGAGTAGGTGACGGCGACGCAGCCGTCGAGCAGCGTCGTCGGGTTGGTGGACGCCCAGGTGAGCGCGAGCGGGACGCTCGAGGCGTTCCAGAGGTGGACGGTGCGCTGGACGGGCTTGTCGGGCGTCAGGCCCGTCACGGCGGAGAGCCGGACGGCGGCGCCGGCGGTGTCGGCGGGCGACCAGTCAGCACCGTCCGACGAGCCGCGCAGGTCGACGAGCGCCGCGGACGCCTCGGCGACGCCGTACGCGTCGTCGGTCCAGGCGGCGCTCGTCGCGGCGGAGCCGAAGCCCACGAGCACGCCGCCGCCGAGCACGGCGGGCACGACGACCCGCCAGCGGGGGTGCCGGGGGCCGCGCCGGTGGTCGCGGGGCGGGGTGTCAGACACGGTCGGGGCTCCTCTCGGGTGTGGGGACGGACGGGAGCGGGTCGGGACGGAGCAGGACCGCCCCGGTCAGGGTGGTCGCGGCGGCGAGCCCGACGAGGGCACCGACCGCCCGCAGGTCGCGCGCCGGTGGCGACTCCTCGCGCAGGGCGAGGAGACCCGCGAGCGCCCCAGCGGCGCGCAGCTGCGGCGCGTCGGAGTCCGCGACGGCTCCCGGACCGTGCGCGTCGGGCGCCGCGCCAGGGCCGGGCGCGGGGCGGTCCACGTCCACCCGAAGGTCGTGCGCGCCCGCAGGGAGCACGTCGCCGACGAGCTCCCGCGTCACAGGTCGGCACTCTCCGGTGGACCGGCCGCAGAGCTCGACCGTCCACGTGAGGTCGTCGGGCCCGCTCGTCGTGACGACGACGTCCGTGACGCGCACGGGCGTCGGCACGCGCACGACGCGCAGGAGCGTCGAGGTCGTGCCCGTGGGCACCGCGTCCAGGGACAGCGCGAGCGACTCGTCGCGCTCGTACGGGGTCGGAGCTGCGGCGGCGGTCAGGACGGCGGCGAGGGCGCACGCCGCGGCGACGGTGAGGCTCACCGCGGCCGCGCGCGCCCGGCGCCGCCTCATCGTGGCACCGCCACGAGCCGGGGCGGCTCACCGCTCGCGTCCGACCCGTCGTGCAGGGACCGGCCACCCGACCGCTCGTCGTCGCCGTGCTCGTCGTCCCGGCGCTCGTCGTCCCGGCGCTCGTCGGTGGGGCGACGCGGCGGGGACGCGGGGAGCAGGCTGAGGCCGAGCAGGGACAGGAGCGCGACGCCCAAGGGCACCGCGACGGACGGCCGGGTCAGGGTCGTCAGGACCACGCCGCCGCCGCTGATCTGCCAGGCGGGCTGCCAGACGGTGTCGCCGACGACGTACACGCCGCCGTCGGGCGAGTCGTTGGCGTCGCCCTGCATGCGGATCTCCCACCGGCCGTCGGCGGCGGGCTCGATGCCGACGACACGGTGCGTGACGAGGTTCCGGGTGACCTCGGAGTAGATCGAGGCGACGTCGCCGACCTGCAGCTCGCTGGTCGGGCGGGGGCGGTCGATCAGCAGGTCACCGGTCATGATCCCCGGCTCCATGGAACCGGAGATGACGACGAGGGGCCGGATCCACCCTGCCTGCGTCGCGCCCCAGACGAGGACGCTGGCCAGCCCGAGGGCGGCGACGAGCCACAGCACGGCGTTGCCGAGCAGCTTGAGTGCGCGCATGACGACCTCCTAGGACGGCGCGGGTGGGGGTCAGGCCCGGTTGGCGATCGAGCCCTGGAACCCGATGACGACGTCGCCCTCGGTGCCGCCGAACACGTCGGCGTCGGCGGAGTCGGGCAGTGCGATGGTCACGTCGACCGAGGTCGCGGCGCTGCCGCTGGCGAGCGACGTCGGAGCTGACCCGAGGGTGACGGTCGCGCCGCCCGCCTCGAACAGGTCGCCCTCGGTCTCGAGGGTCGGCGGCGCGATCACGAGGTCGGACGTGCCCATGTTCTTGATCCAGACGGGCACGGTGATCGAGTCCCCCGCGGTGAGGTCCGCGAAGACCTCGGCGGGGATCACGACGACGTCGTCGCCGGTCCCGGGTGCGTCGTCGGCGGTGATGAAGTCGCCGTCCGCGGGCGTGCCGTCGGCGACGAACGCGCCGCGCAGGTCGATCGCGTCGTCCGGGTCGACGGCGCTCGCGCCGGCGCCGAACCACGCGTCGTCGGTCCAGCCGGCCGACGTCGCGGCCGCGCCGATGCCGAGGACCGCCGCACCCGCGAGCGAGAACTTGATGATCGCGGCGCGCTTGCGCTTGCGCTCGTCGCGCTCGGTGGTCTCGAGGCGAGCGTGAGTGGTCGTCGTGGTCATGGTGGGTTCCTCCCTCTGCTGCACGCGGGGGTGACGGCGGTCACCTAGTTGCGAATGGTATCACGTGCAGTAGAAGAATGACTTGGACGACTGTTCAAGATGTGGGTCGAGAGTCCCGATCTGGACAGGTGTCCACCGTTTCACCCGCTCCGCGGCATCCGAACGATGTGCCCCTTTCACGACCTGCGCACCATGCGCACCCTCTGCACCCAGGACGGGCACACCTCGCGCGGCACGCGGACGCCCGGCCCGACGCGCGGCACAATGGCGGACGTGCCCGAGCCAACCGTCCGCTGGAACCGTTACGTCGCCCTCGGTGACTCGTTCACCGAGGGCCTGTGGGACTCCCCCGACGGCGACGCCGGCCCCGCGACGCCCGACGTCCCGCTGCGGGGATGGGCCGACGTGCTGGCCGCACGCCTGTCCGAGCGACGCGTCGCAGCGGGCGAGGACCCCCTCGAGTACGCCAACCTCGCGATCCGCGGTCGCCTGCTGCGCCCGATCCTCGCCGACCAGGTCCCGGCCGCGATCGGCCTGCGCCCCGACCTGGTGAGCCTCGTCGGCGGAGGCAACGACATCCTGCGGCCCGCCGCGGACGTCGACCGGCTCGCGCGTCAGCTCGAGACCGCGGTCGTCCGGCTGCGCGCCGCGGGCATCGACGTGCTGCTGGGCACCGGCGTGGACACGGTCCACAGCGGGCTGATCCGCGCCACGCGCCCCCGCGTCGCGACGTACAACGCGCACATCTGGTCGATCGCGCGACGCCACGGCGCGCACGTCGTCGACCTGTGGGGCATGCGTTCGCTCCTCGACTGGCGCATGTGGGCCGACGACCGCATCCACCTCACCACCGAGGGGCACGCGCGCGTCGCTCAGGCCGCGCTCGTCGGGCTGGGCCTGGCACCCGACGACGAGCGCTGGGACGACCCGCTCGCGCCGCAGCCGCCCGCACCCCGCCTCGAGCAGCTGCGCGGCGACGCGCGGTGGGCGCGCGAGCACGTCTACCCGTGGGCGACCCGGCGCCTGCGCGGCCGCTCGTCGGGCGACACCCGCAGGCCCAAGCGCCCCGTACCCGAGCCGGTCGTCACGCAGGACGCAGCCGACGCAGGCGCACAGGACGCGGGCCGACGGGACTGAGTCCCCGGGCCGAGCACCCGCTCAGCTGCAGTCGAGGACCACCGTGCCGTAGGAGGCGCCGTTGCGCGTCCCGGCGATCTGGAACTGCGCGGGCGAGCCCGCGGAGATGCTGACCTGGCCGTGCCCGGGGTTGCCGGTCATGACCGCCACGGGCGTGGGCGTGCAGGTCGACGACCCGGCGACGAGCTGCGCGTCGCCGCCGCTGCCCTCAGACACCTTCTCGGGCACGAACGGGAACACCGCCGTGTCCGTGAACCGGATCGTCACGCGCCACCGGACCGCGGTGGTCGACGTCGTCGTGACCCGGATCCCGCGGTAGAACACGTTGAGCGGGTTGCCCCACTCCGAGCCGCCGGTCACGACGGCCTGGCACGGGGTCGCCAGCGGCGCGCCGCTCGGGGTGAACGTCTGGCAGGACAGCGCCGGGAGGCTCGGGGGCGTGAAGGTCCAGGTCGCGGGCACGGGCCAGCCGTCGAGCAGGACGAATGCCTTGCCGCCGGACGTGTCGGGAGGCGTGAACGCGGCGCCCGTGGCCGTGAGCGCACCGCTCGTCACGGCCGTCGCCGACGTCGACATGAACGTCTGCGTCCACGATGCGTCGGCGCCGGTCGCGACGCGCACGGCGCCCGTCGCGCACGTGCCGGAGATGCCCGACACGCGGACCTGCGTGTACTGGCCGTTGCTCGGCGTGCCCGTGGGCGTGACCGTGACGGGGCCGTTCGCGCAGCGCGCCTTGGTCGTCGCGTACGGACGCTGGGGTGCGCTGAGCGAGAGGTTCGCGGCGTGCGCGACGGTCGTCGTCACGAGCGCGAGGCTGAGCACGACGACGAGCGCCGCGGCGACCCGGCGGCGCAGACGTGCCCGCCCAGCGGCGGCGCGGGACACGGTCGTCATGCCGATGGCTCGAGCTCGGGGGCCCGGTCCGGGGCGCGACCGCGATCGCCGCCCAGCAGGTCCCAGCCCTCGTCAGGGCTCTGCTCGTGAGGGCTCAGCTCGTGAGGGCTCAGCTCGTCAGGGGACAGCGTGTCGGGGCGCTGCTCGTCGGACGGCCCGTCGTCGGACGGGAGCTCGTCGCGGTCGTCGTCGTCGAGGTCGTCGTCGGACTCGTCCTTCGACGGCCAGACCAGCATCGCGAGCGCGAGCGCGATCATGGCGATCCACACCCACGCGTTCGAGAACGTCTGGAAGACGAGCCCGACCTTGGGGATGTGCACCCGCGCGACGCCGAGGACCTCGTCGCCGGCCGGCTCGAACGGGTCCAGGAACTCGTTGTTGTCACCCTGCATGACCCAGCCGTCGGCGGTCCCGCCGACGACCCGGTGGATGATGCGGCTGTTGCCCGCGACCTCGTCGGGCGCGTAGACGATCACGTCGCCGACCGCGGGCTGCCCGCAGCGCGCGACCACGATGTCGCCCGTGACGTACGTGGGCTCCATGGAGTGGCCCGAGACGAGCGTCAGGGTGGTGCAGCCGCCGAGGCTCGTCGGCCAGATGAACCAGGCGATGACCGCGACCGCCACGTAGAACAGGACCGACGGGAGCGCGCGTAGCGCCCGACGCGCGAGGGGCGCGTCGGGCGCTACGAGCTCTGGCCGGTCCAGCACGTCAGCCCGGAGGTCAGCTGTAGATGGTGAGCGCGAACTGGGCGATGGTGTCGGGGGCGACACCCGTCGGCAGCGCGACCGTGAGCGAGCCACCGGCGGCACCGACGGACGGGGCCGAGGCCGGCGTGAACTTGACCCAGTCACCGGACGCCAGCTTGTAGGCGGCCTCGTACTTCTTGGTGGCGCACGCGGCGTCGACGCCGGAGAAGGTCACGTTCGCGACCTTCCAGGGCGCCGTGACGGTGCCGTCGAACGTCGGCGTCGCGAAGGACGTCGTGATGGGGGTGGCCGCGGGCTGGCAGCTCGCGTTGACCGCGACGGTGCCCGTCTGGAAGTTGCCGCTCCAGCTGAGGTTCAGCTGCGACGCGGACGCGAGCGACAGGCCCGCGACGCCGACGATCGCCAGACCGACGGCCATGACCTTGCGGCGGTTGTTCTTCTTGCTCATGGGGGACTCCTCGACGAAGATCGCAACCCTCGCTCCGAGGGCCAGCTCGCTGTGGTCCGTGGGGGGCGGGCCGGTAGCGAACATAGGAGTCATCGGAAACGGGGTGTCCGACGGGCTGGGTGCTGCCACCCACCCCGTCCGAAATGCCGAGGTGATTCACCCGACAGTGGTCACCCGAAGATCTGGACGAGTGTCCGAAATCGGACTTCACCTGCGACGATGCAGTGCGAGCCGGGCCGCGGCGGACGCGTCGCGCCGGCGGCCGGCTAGAGGGGCAGGCGGGCCTCGAGTCGCACCCCGCGGGGCCGCAGCGGGGCGAGCGTCACCGTTCCCCGGACGAGGTGCAGCCGGCTCGCCAGACGCGCCGTGCCGCCGTCCGGGTCGGCGTGCGACGGGTCGAGGGGCTGGCCGTCGTTCTCCACCGAGACGACGAGCGCACCGTCCTGCACGTCGAGCTCGACGACGATCCGCGACGCCGGCCCGAACTTGAGCGCGTTGGTCACGCCCTCCTCCACCACGCGCACCGCGAGGAGGCGCTGCGCGGTCGTCAGCGAGCCGCGCTCGGGGTCGTCGATCTCGCGCACCGGGGGCGCGACGACGATCTTCGTCGCGATCGTCATCGGCAGGCGCCCGACGAGCGCGCGCACGGCCGGGACCACGCCGAGCTCGAGCCGCTCCGGGTACAGCAGCCGGCTCATCTGCCGCACGTCCAGCTCGCGCACCACGTCGAGCTCGCGCCGCGCCCACTCCAGCGACGCGACGTCGTCAGGGTGGTCACCGCGCGCCCGGATGCGGTCGATCACCTCGACCAGGTGCGCGTTGACGATGACGAGCTTGCCCTGCAGCGTGCCGTGCAGACCCTCGGCGACCTCGCGCCGGACCCTGACCTCCTCGGCCTCGAGCGCCTCGAGCACGTGCTCGACCTCGACCGCCTCACGCTCGGCCCGGCGCAGCTCGGCGCGAACCCTGCGGCGCGAGAGCAGCCCCCACATGCCGATGCCCGACGAGATGCCCGCGATGATCAGGCCCGCCGAGAACTCCGCCTCGATCGTCAACCCGTCGGGCTCGTCGTACACCCCCAGCGCGAGCTGCACGAACACCCGGCACACGGCCGCGATCGTCGACGCCACGACGGCGCCCGCGAACAGCTGGGGTGCGGTCGGCCACCGGTAGACCCGCAGCGCCCCGAGGGCGACGAGCAGCACGACGACGGCGGCGACGTTGGCGGCGATCCTCGACCAGACGCTCACCTCGGCCCAGTCGGGCACGTACCGGGAGTAGATGTAGGCGGCCTGCATCGAGGCGCCCAGCCCGTAGCCGAGCGCGACGATGCCGGTCAGCCGCAGCAGCAGCCGACGGTTCTGGGCGTCGTCGCCGGGGCGCACGACCTCGCGCGTCACGTCGCTCATCGTCGCTCCCGCCCGACCCGCTGTGGTCCTTGCCCGCTTCCCGGGCCGTCGCAGACGATACTGAACCCGATGAGCACTCTTGACCCGGACGTGATCCGAGTGGCGGTCGTCGAGGACCAGCCACTCTTTCGCTCCATGCTCGAGCGCACCCTGGGCCAGACGGCCGGGCTCCAGGTGGTCGTGTCCGTCGGGACCGTGAGCGACGCGCGACGTGCGCTGCGTCCCGGCGCCGCGCACGTCGCGATCCTCGACATCGACCTGCCCGACGGCAACGGCATCGCCCTCGGCGTGACGCTGCGCCGTCAGCAGCCCGAGCTCGGCATCCTCCTGCTGTCCGCGCACGACGCGATGGACCTGCTGCTCGACCTGCCCGCGGACGTCGCCGAGGGCTGGGGCTACCTGTCCAAGAACAGCTCGACGAGCGAGGACCTGCTGGTCTCCGCGGTCCGCTCGGCGGCCGTGCGCCAGACCGTGCTCGACCCCGAGCTGCTCGCGCGCATCACGCCGCGCGCCGGCTCGGACGTCGCCCAGCTCACGCACCGCCAGTACGAGGTGCTGCGACTGCTGGCCGCGGGACTGTCGAACGCCGGCATCGGCGAGAAGCTCGGCATCACCGAGAAGTCCGTGCAGAACCACGTCAACGCGCTCTACGCGACGCTCGGCATCGACGCCGACCCGTCCCGCAACCCCCGCGTCAGCGCCGCCCTGCGCCTCCTGGAGGAGACCGGGCCGGGCCTCTGAGCACCGGTAGGCTGAGCGCCGACCCGCCTCCTTAGCTCAGCTGGCCAGAGCACCTGTCTTGTAAACAGGGGGTCATCGGTTCGAATCCGATAGGGGGCTCCCCAGCCGCCGCGTGCAGATCGCGGCGGACGACGAACGGGCCCGGTCCGGAGCCGCTCCGCAGAGCGACCCGGACCGGGCCCGTTCGTCGTGCTGGTGGTCAGCCCTTGGCGGCGAGCGCGGCCTCGACGGCCTCCTTCAGCGGACCCTGCTGGTAGAGCAGGCCGTTGTCACCCTCGGCGCCCGGCCAGTCCTGGCCGTCGATCGTGACGGTCGGCGTGCCGACCTTGCCGCGGTCCAGCTGCATCTGGTGCGTCGCAGCCGAGACCCACGGCGCGAAGGTGCGCCACTCGCCCGTGCGCTCCTCGGCGGGCTCGCCCACCTCGTACGTGCCCTCGACCGTGTCCGTGAACGTGTCCGCGACGTCCTGCGGGACGCCGACCCCGACGGCCAGCTCCGCGATCTCGTCGTCGGTCGGACCCGTCGTGCCCTCCTTGGGCTGGGCCGAGAACAGCGCCGTGACGAACGCGGTGAACTTCTCGGGTGCCTTGTCGGCGACGATCGCGGCGGCGTTGGCGGCGCGCGTCGAGTACGACGTGCCCTTCGACTGCGAGTCGAGGAAGGAGATCGGGCGGTACTCGATGGTCACGCCGTCCTCGGCGGCCAGCGCCTCGAGGTCCGCCGAGTTCGCGGCGTCGAACATGCCGCAGTAGGGGCACATGAAGTCGAAGTAGATCGTCACGTTGACGTCGTCGGGCGAGGTCTTGCCCACGCCCGCGGCGCTGACGGGGATGCCGCCCTTGTCGTTCGCGGTGGCGGGCGCGGTCACGTCCGCGAGCAGCGGGGCCACGACCTGCGCCGACGAACCGCCGTACACGACCGTGCCGTAGCGCGCCTCACGGTCGGCGTTGCCGCGGATCGTGATCGCGACGACCACCGCGACCGCGGCGACGACCAGCAGGAGCAGGCTCGCGCTGAGGATCTTGGTCCGCTTGGCCTTGCGCTCCTGCTGCTGCCGCATCTGCAGCGCCTTGGCGCGGGCCTCGTCGCGCCGCTGCGACTTGGTCGGCTTGGGGTCGTTCGTGGGCACGGTCTCTCCTCGGTCGTGGACGACAGCCCACAGGGTACGGGGCGTTCCCGTGCGTCGGGAGCCGCCCAGGTCAGGGGATCGTCGGGACCGGCGCGGGAGCCCACACGATGCCCGCCCCGTTGGAGACGAGCGCCGCGATCACCGCCGCCGCCACGAGGCACACCGCGACCATCACGAGGGCGCCGAGCCGGCCCGGCGCGACGACCGCGAGCGCCCTGCGGGCCCCCGTGCGCGTCATGCCCGACGCCGGCCCCCACCACGCCACGACCAGCCAGAGCATGACGAGCGCGGCGACGACCATCGCCGCGGCCGTGCCGTCGACCTCGTCGCCCGCGTCCAGGTCACCGATCGTCCACGTCCCGTTGTCCACCAGCCACGCGACGGCCCCGCCCGCGAGCAGGGTCGCGCACGACGCGACGACGAACGACGGGACGAGCCCGACGACCGCGCGCACCAGGTACCACGGCGTCGCCGCGAGCGTGCGCGGGACGTCGCTCGCGCGCACGCCGCGCACCTCGCGCCGCCCGTGCATCGCCTCGACCGCCGTCCCGTACGTCCGCACGAGCAGCAGCAGCACGACGAGCACGACGAGCACGACCACGGGCGCCAGCGCGGCGGCCGTCGCGACGACCGCGGCCGCCGCGAGCAACGAGCCCCAGCGGCGCACCGCCGGCGGGCGCTCGTAGCCCGACCCCTCCGGCACGACCTCGGACGCGTCGAGGTCGTCCTCGATCCACTCGACGCCCGTCTCGTCGACCCACTCGGTGTCGCCGTCGCCGTCGAACGCGTCGGGCTCGTCGTCGTACCGGCCCGGGCGGCGGAACCCGTCCGGCGCGAGGCGCTGGCCCTGCAGGTCGGCGGGGTCGAGGTCGAAGTCCTCGACGTCGGGGTTGTCGAGGTCGTCGTCGTACGCGCGCTCGTCGAAGTCGGCGCCCGCACCGGCGGGCAGCACCGTCGTCGCACCCGCACCCGCGCCCGCGGGCATCACGCGGGTCGCGCCGTCGTGCACGCCTTGGGCCGGCAGGACGCGCGTGGGGTCCGGCTTCGCGGTCGGGTTCGGGATGACGGTCGTCGCGGCCAGCGCGAGCGAGCGCTCGTCGTCGTCGTCGTGGTCGTCGTCCTCGTGCTCGTCGTCGTGGTCGTCGTCGTCGTGGTCGTCTTCGTCGCGGCCGTCATCCTCGAGGTCGTCCTGGCTGACCTGCGTCGTGGCGATCCCGTCGACGTCGTCGTCCTCGTCGCCGGCGCCGGCGTCCGCCTCCTCGTCGGCGGCGGCGTCCGCCTCCTCGTCGGCGGCGGCGTCCGCGTCCTCGTCGGCGCTCTCGCCGTCAGCGTCGTCGTGCTGGTCGGCGTCCTCGTCGACGTCGTCGTCACCCATGGCAACGGCTGCCGCGGCGTCGCCGTCCGCGTCGCCCTCGTCGAGCGCGTCCTCGTCGCCGTCCAGGTCGTCGTCCACGGGGTAGGCGACCGTGTGCGCCGCCGCGACGGGCCCGTCGAGCGGGTCGCCGTCCACCGCCACCACTGCGAGCGCGGCGATCAGGTCGTCACCGTCGAGGCGACTGTCGGGGTCGGGGTCGAGCGCGCGGCGCAGGGCGTCTGCCGTGAGCGGGCCCAGGCCGTCGACGTCCACCTCGCCGGCGCTCGCACGAGCCAGGACCGCCTGGAGCGGGCGTACGCCGAACGGCGGTCGGCCCGTCGCCGCGAACGCGATCACCGCGGCAAGGCCCCACAGGTCGGTCGCGGGGGACGGCTCGGCACCGCCCAGCAGCTCGGGCGCGAGGTAGCCGGGCGTGCCGACGACAAGCCCCGCCGACGTGATCTGGGCGGCGTCGTCGCCCGCGGCCTGCGCGATGCCGAAGTCGATGAGGACCGGGCCGTCGGACGTGACGAGCACGTTCGTGGGCTTGAGGTCGCGGTGCACGACGCCCGCCGCGTGCACGGCCGCGAGCGCGTCGAACAGGCCCGCCGCGAGCTCGTGCAGCTCGGTGAGCGCCAACGGGCCGCTCGCCCTGACGTGCTCCTCGAGGTTCGGGCCGGCGACGAGCTCGGTGACGATGAACGCCTCGGTCGAGTCCGCCTCCGCGTCCAGCACCGCGGCCACCGCCTTGTGCCGCAGGCGCTGCAGCGCGAGGACCTCGCGGCGCAGGCGGTCTCGCCCCTCGGCGTCCGCGCCGATCTGCGGGTGCAGGAGCTTCAGGGCCACGGCGGTGCCGCCGTCGTCGACCGCGCGGTAGACCGTCCCCATGCCCCCGGAACCCAGGGGCGCGACGATCGTGTACCCACCGATCTGCGACCCCGGTGCCAGGCCGATCCGTTCCATGCCTGGTCACGGTAGGCGGCGGCGCGCGGGCGCGCGAACAGGCGCGCGGACCTGGCCGGCCCGCGAGCGCGTCCGGACTGTGGCCAGGTCTGGTGCGGCGCGTCCGGTTCGCATAGAATCGAACACGTGTTCGACTCCATGACCTCCGTGCCGACGGGCAGCGCGCTGACGCGCCGTCGCGGCGCGCCGTCGTCGTCAGGCGAGAGCTCCGTCGTGTCGGACGGTGCCGCCGTGGTGCTCGACGAGGGCGCCGCGGTGTTCGACGAGGGCGCCGGGGTGCTGGCGTCGTTGCAGGACGTCGCCCACGCGCTGCGCACGCTGGCGGTGCAGGTGAGCGGCGCGCAAGCGTGGACCGGGGCGACGCGTGCATCGGCGATCCGGGTGCTGGACGGGTTGGCCGGTCTGGTCACGGCGGTGCGCGGGCCGGTGCTGGTCGCGCAGCACGCCGCGGCGGCCGCGGCGGGTGCCGAACGGTCGTTCGTGGACACGCGCGCCCGGCTGACCGGGACGACGAGGTTCACCGCCGCGCGCCAGGTCGACTCGGCCCGGGCGATGCAGGCCCTCCCTGACGTCGGGCAGGCCGTGCTGGACCAGGCCATGCCCACGGGTCATCTGGACGTCCTGGGGCGCACCCTGGCCGAGGCAGGCCCGCAGGTCACCGCGATCCTGACCCGCCCCGAGACGCAGCGGCGCCTGGTCGACCTCGCCCGGCACAGCGACCCGCGTGAGTTCTCCCGCTCGGTGGCCGCGCTGGTCGCAGCGCACGACCCCGACGCGCTGGCGGACACCCGCGAAGCTGCGCGCCGCGCGCGCTACCTGACCATGACCCACACCCCCGAGGGGACGTTCCTCAAGGGGCGGCTCGACCCCCTGTCCGGGCAGGCCCTGGCTCGCGCGCTCGACGCCACCGGCCACCGCGCCGACCCCGACCGCACCGCCGACCAGGCGCGCGCCGACGCCTTGACCGCGCTGGCCCATCACACCCTGACCGCGGGTCACCGCCCGGAGCCCGGCTGCGGCACAAGCTCCGGTGCGTCCGCTGACGAGCAGGCGTCCCCTGCCGATCGCGCGCGCGACGCCGCCCAGCCCGACGGTGCCGTGAGCGCACCGGCCGCACAGGTGAACCTGCTCGTCCCGGCCGAGACCTGGCTGGAGATCCGCGAGCACCGGCGAGCCCGTCGCGCCGTGACCGACGCGCCCACGCTCGATGCCTCGCCCACCGGCGGCGCGCGCAGGCTCGTGCTGCCGGCGGTGAGCGACGACGGGATCGTGCTGACCCGGACCGAGCTGGCCACCGCGCTGTGCGATTGCACGATGACGCGGGTCGTCATGGACGCGCAGGGGCTGCCGCTGGACGTCGGACGCGCTCGCCGCATGTTCACCCCGGCCCAACGGACGGCGGTCATCGCCCGCGACCGGCAGTGCGCCTGGAACGGCTGCTCCACCACCGCCCGCCACAGCCAGGTCCATCACATCCGCTGGTGGCACCGTGACGCGGGTCGCTCGGACCTGGCCAACGCCGTGCTCCTGTGCGGTTTCCACCACCACGAGGTCCACCGGCTCGACCTCGACATCCACCGACTCCGCCCGCCCTCGCCGGAGCCCGGGCGGCACCGCCCGGGGACCGTGCGAACCGGGCGCGGTGCCGACGAGGTTGCCGAGAGACGTGATCAGGCGGGCGGCGCAGTCGCGCTCGCCGTGCTCGCGGGGCCGTCGCGGTACGAGTTCCGCGACCAGCGAGGAGTCCTCGTCAACGGCCCGGAACCGTGACGCCTCGGCGTCCGGCCGCGAGGTCCGTCGCCGCAGGACGCGACACCCACGACGTGCCGCCGCGGCCGTGCGCGCGCAGGCCGACGAGACGCCCGGACGAGACCCGGCAAGCGTGCAATTCGGACGTTCGGGCAGCGCGGTGGAGGGCCCGCGACTAAGGTCAAGAATCAGTCAATCCCGGGAGTAGTAGTGCCTGCCGTGCCGCAAGACGGCTACGACCTCGTCGTCGTCGCCAACCGCCTGCCCGTCGACGTGAGCCTGGACGAGAAGGGGAAGCCCACCTGGACCCGCTCGCCCGGAGGGCTGGTGACGGCTCTCGCGCCGGTGATGGCCCAGGCTGACGGTGCGTGGGTCGGCTGGGGCGGGGCGCCCGACCTCGAGCTCGAGCCGTTCGAGGTCGACGGCACGCAGCTCGTGCCGGTGACGCTGTCGGACGCCGACATCGAGCTCTACTACGAGGGCTTCTCGAACGACACCCTCTGGCCGCTGTACCACGACGTGATCGCCCCGCCCGCGTTCCACCGGCAGTGGTGGGACGCCTACCGGCGGGTCAACCAGCGCTTCGCCGAGGCCGCCGCTGCGCAGGCCGCGCAGGGTGCGACCGTGTGGGTGCACGACTACCAGCTGCAGCTGGTCCCCCAGCTCCTGCGCGCGCTGCGGCCGGACCTGCGGATCGGCTACTTCCACCACATCCCGTTCCCCCCGCTGGAGATCTTCGCCCAGCTGCCGTGGCGCAAGGCGGTCGTGGAGGGTCTGCTCGGGGCCGACCTCATCGGCTTCCAGCGTGGCGGCGACGCGGCGAACTTCGTGCGCGTCGTGCGCCGGCTGACCGACCTGACCACGCGCGGGCAGGTCATCACGCTCAACGACGCGCACGGCCGCGTCACCCGCCACGTCCGCGCGGCGGCGTTCCCGATCTCGATCGACTCCCGGGCGTTCGACGAGCTGGCCCGCACCGACGAGGTGCAGCTGCGCGCCAAGGAGATCCGCCGCGAGCTCGGCGACCCGAAGACCCTGCTGCTGGGCGTCGACCGCCTCGACTACACCAAGGGCATCCGGCACCGCATCAAGGCGTACGGGGAGCTCCTCGAGGACGGCCGCCTGTCCCCCAGCGACACGACGCTCGTCCAGGTCGCCTCCCCCAGCCGCGAGAACGTGGGCGCCTACGCGCAGCTGCGCGACGAGGTCGAGCTGCTGGTCGGGCGGATCAACGGCGACTACGGGCAGGTCGGGCACGCGCCCGTGCAGTACCTGCACCAGTCGTTCCCCATGGAGGAGATGGCCGCGCTGTACCTCGCGGCCGACGTCATGCTCGTCACCGCGCTGCGCGACGGCATGAACCTGGTCGCCAAGGAGTACGTCGCGGCACGGTCGGACGACCGTGGCGCGCTGGTGCTGAGCGAGTTCACGGGCGCCGCCGACGAGCTCACCGGCGCGATCCTCGTGAACCCGCACGACATCGACGGCATGAAGGACGCCATCACGTACGCCGCGCACCTCGACCCGCGCGAGGCCCGCAAGCGCATGCGCCGCCTGCGCCGCCGCGTGCTCGGGCACGACGTCAACGCCTGGTCGCAGGAGTTCCTCGCGGTCCTCACCGCGGTCCCCCAGCGGAGCACGCATGTCTGAGTCCCCGCAGCATCCTGAGCACCCACGTCCGGCTCCTCGGTCGGTGCGTGCCGCCACCTCCGCGTCGGGGTCCGTGTCGGCGTCGGCGGTCGACGTGCGGTCGACGCTCGAAGGGCTCGCGCACGACGGGACCGCGCGGCCGCTGCTCGTCGCGCTGGACTTCGACGGCACTCTCGCGCCGCTGCAGGACGACCCGTCGCTCTCGCGGATGCTGCCCGACGCCGTCGCGCCCTTGCGCACGCTCGTCGAGGCGCCCGGCGTGTCGCTCGCGCTCGTGTCCGGGCGTGCGCTGCACGACCTCCACGCGCTCGCCGAGGTCCCGGTCGGGACGTACCTGATCGGGTCGCACGGCGCCGAACGGGCGCGCGTGATGCGCCACGGTCTGGACCGCGACGTCGTGCAGCTCACCGACGAGCAGGCGGACCGCCTCGCGACTCTCGGCGCGCGCGCCGCCGAGATCGCGCGCGGACGCGACGGGGTCTGGGTCGAGTCCAAGCCCACCGCCGTCGTCGTGCACACCCGCCTGGCCGAGCACGACGACGCGCGGGACGCCGAGTCGAAAGCTCTGGCACTCGGCGACGAGCTCGGCTCTGGCGTGCTGCACGGCAAGGACGTCGTCGAGATCTCGGTGCTGCGTGCCAGCAAGGGCGAGGCGCTGCGCGCGCTGCGCGACGAGCTCGGCGCGCGAGTCGTCGTCTACGCGGGCGACGACGTGACCGACGAGCACGCGTTCGCGGCGCTCACCGAGCACGACGTCACCATCAAGGTCGGCGCAGGCGACACCGTTGCGCGCCTGCGCGCCGCCGACCCGCACGAGTTGGTCGACGCGCTCGTCGCCCTCGCCGCCGCTCTCCCCACCTGATGCCGGCCCGCCCTCCAGACCTGCCGGCCCGACCCCGGCCGGGACACCCCACCCGCACCACCTGCGCGAGTCCACCCGAGATGGGTCTGCCTGCCTGAGCCCGACTGCCGAGCCGGGCGACCGAGCACGGGAGCGCCCACCGCCCGCTCCAGACCGGCCGCCGCGCGGCCTACGGCGGCCGCTCGGCCCGCGACGGGTGCCATCATCGGCACATGCCCGTCGAAGTCGAGCTGGTCGAGCTGGTCGAGCCCGAGCCGACCCCACCGGCGGCCGGCGCCTCGGCTGCGAGGCCACGCCGCGCCGGGTGGTGGCTCGCGCTGGGTGCGGCGCTGCTCGTCGGGGCGCTCGTCGTCACCCAGCACGTCATGGATGAGCGGCGCCTGGCGCACGAGGCGCGGTTCGACCACGTGCCGGGCGTGCTGCGACCCCTCGACGCCATGCCCGTCGTCGCGACCGGCGACATCCCCGAGCCGTGGCAGCTGGTGCCCGCCGGACCTGTGGTCATCGGATCGAGCGGCGACACGAGGACCGCGACGGTCGTCGGCTACGACCGCGCGACGGGACAGCGCGTGTGGTCGGCGGACGTCGCACTCCTCGACGGCTCCGGCCGCCCCGGGCAGGACCTCTCTCTCCCGGCAGACGTCCGGTGCGAACCCCTCGGCACACCTGGGACGAAGCGGTGGAGCGACCAGGTGGCGTGCACCGTCGGCGCGAGCGGCCAGGTGATCCCACCCGAGCCCGAGCGCCTCGTGGTCCTGCGCACCTCGGACGGCAGCGTCGTCGCCGAGCGCACCCTGCGGGCGGAGGCGTGGACCACGCTCGGCGACCTCGTCGTCGAGGCGTCCGCACGCCGCGACGACGACGGTGCGGAGACCTGGACCGTCGCCGCCACCACCGCGACCGGCGAGCCTGCTTGGGAGTGGACAGCGGCCGAGCCGATCGCGCGCGACGGGCTGACGTACACGGGCTCGCTCACCGCGAGCTCGGACGGACCGCTCCTGTCGGTGCAGGGCCACTGGTGGCGCCTCGACGACGCAGGACGGCTGACGCAGGAAGGCAGCAGACCCGGCGACTACCAGCGTTCGCCGGGGCGCGGCACCGCCCTGCTCGACCTCCCGTTGGTCGAGGTCGACGACGGCAGCTTCGTCCCGGCCGGACGGGTGGTCCTCGAGCACGCCACCGGCTCGGTGGAGTTCCCGGGCAGGGAGCTGCACCTCACGGTCGACGACGGCAGCGCGCCCGAGCTCATGTGGTTCACCACGGGGCCCGACGACGAGACGCTCGAGGCCCGTTCCACGACGACCGGCGAGGTGGTGTGGAGCCAGCACCTGACCGTGAGCGCGGGCCTGGCTCTCGGCGGGCGGCTGTACGTGTGCGCGGACGGCTCACTCGACGCGATCGACGCGGACGACGGCCGCACGCTGTGGCACGTCGACCGCAGCACCGAGACGGCGTGGTGCTCGCTCGCGACCGACGGTCGGGTGGTGATCGCCGTCGAGGACGGCCGGGCCCTGCGCGCGCACGACCTCGACGACGGCACCGAACGCTGGGCGGGGACGCTCGACGACAGCGGGGCACCTGCAGGCCTCGACATCACGAGCACGCCCCCAGGCGTCCTCGTCGCCGTCCGCAGCGACGAGGACGGCCCCCACGAGCGCGGCGCGTTCCTCGTCGCCCCGACCGGCGCCGCGGCCGCGCGTTGACGCCCACTGCGGTCGGACCGTCGCGCCCACTGCGGTCGGACCGTCGCGCCCGACGACGGTCAGGCGCGGGTGCGTCCTACCACGCGGTCCCGCCAGGGCGCCTGGGACCTCCCGGTGAGACAGATCACCCGCGTGTGGCAGGATGACCCACAGACCGGCGCGGGTCCTCCCGCCCGGTCTGTGTCAGTGAAGACACTGAACACCCTCCACAACGGATCGTCCGGCACGTACCTGCCGGTGAAGGGATTGGTAGCGCCATGGCTACTGTCACGTTCGACCACGCCACCCGGGTCTACCCGGGCACGGAGCGTCCCGCGGTGGACGCCCTCAACCTCCACATCGAGGACGGCGAGTTCCTCGTCCTCGTCGGCCCGTCGGGCTGTGGCAAGTCGACCTCGCTGCGCATGCTCGCCGGCCTCGAGGACGTCAACGCCGGCCGCATCCTCATCGGCGACCGCGACGTCACGGACGTCCAGCCGAAGGACCGCGACATCGCGATGGTCTTCCAGAACTACGCGCTGTACCCGCACATGACGGTGGCTGACAACATGGGCTTCGCGCTCAAGATCGCCGGCACGCCGAAGGCGGAGATCCGCCAGCGCGTCGAGGAGGCCGCCAAGATCCTCGACCTGACCGAGTACCTGGACCGCAAGCCGAAGGCCCTCTCGGGTGGTCAGCGTCAGCGTGTCGCCATGGGTCGCGCGATCGTGCGTCAGCCGCAGGTGTTCCTCATGGACGAGCCCCTGTCGAACCTCGACGCGAAGCTCCGCGTGCAGACGCGTACGCAGATCGCCTCGCTCCAGCGCCGTCTCGGCGTCACCACGGTCTACGTCACGCACGACCAGACCGAGGCCCTCACGATGGGTGACCGCATCGCGGTCCTCAAGGACGGTCTCCTGCAGCAGGTCGGCACGCCGCGCGAGATGTACGACACGCCCGCCAACGTCTTCGTCGCCGGCTTCATCGGCTCGCCGGCCATGAACATCGGCACGTTCCCGGTGCTCGACGGCCACGCGTCGCTCGGCCGCTCGCGCGTGCCGCTGACGCGTGAGGTCATCAGCAGCCTCACCGAGGACGACAAGAACCACATCACGCTCGGCTTCCGCCCCGAGTCGGTCGACGTCGTGCCCGCCGGCACGCCGGACGCCGTCCCGGTCATCGTGAACATCGTCGAGGAGCTCGGCTCGGACGCGTTCGTCTACGGCTCGCTCACCAACGAGTTCGGTGGCGCCAGCCAGGTGCACTCGGGCGCCGGCGACGCGCAGGTCATCGTGCGCGTCGACCCGCGTCAGGTGCCCGCCAAGGGTGAGACCGTCGCGATCAAGATCCGTCCCGGCGAGCAGCACCTGTTCCACGCCGGCTCGGGCGAGCGCCTCGCCTGATCCCCCTGCACCACGCGGAGGGGCGGTGGTGGCCTGCGGGCCGCTGCCGCCCCTTCGGCATTCACCCCTTCAGCATTCGCCCCCGGCTTTCACCCCGTCCCGCGGACCGGACGGCACCCTTCACGGGTTCTGCGCGCCACGTCCGCTGCTCCGACGAACGGACCGTCGGACCTCGCTGGCAGGATTGACCCATGAGCCCCACCCGGCAGCGCCTGCAGATCACGGCGGCCACGCCCGACCCGGCGCTGCTCGACCTGCCGTGGCACATCCCGCTCGAGGAGTGGCCGGCCGAGACGCTGGCCGCGCTCCCTCGCGGCATCTCCCGGCACATCGTGCGGTTCGCGCGACTGTCGGGTCGCGTCATCGCCATCAAGGAGATCGGCGAGACGGTCGCGTACCGCGAGTACGAGCTGCTGCGCCAGCTGCGCCGCCTGGACGTGCCATCGGTCGAGCCGGTCGGCGTCATCACGGGTCGGCGTTCGCCCGAGGGTGAGCCGCTCGAGGCGGTGCTCATCACGAAGCACCTGCAGTTCTCGCTGCCGTACCGCTCGCTGTTCAGCCAGTCGCTGCGCCCGGACACCGCCACGCGGCTCATCGACGCGCTCGCCGTGCTGCTCGTCCGGCTGCACCTCGCGGGCTTCTACTGGGGCGACGTGTCGCTGTCGAACACCCTGTTCCGACGAGACGCGGAGACCTTCGCCGCCTACCTCGTCGACGCCGAGACGGGCGACCTGCACGAGCAGCTGACCGAGGGTCAGCGCGCGTACGACCTCGAGGTCGCCCGCGTCAACATCATCGGCGAGCTCATGGACCTGCAGGCGGGCGAGTTCCTCGAGGAGGACGTCGACGCGGTCGCGATCGGCAACGCGCTCGCGGAGCGGTACCGCGAGCTGTGGCGCGCCCTGACCGAGGTCGAGTCGTTCGGCTACGGCGAGCGGTGGCGTGTGCAGGCGCGCATCGACCGGCTCAACGACCTGGGCTTCGACGTGGGCGAGCTCGACATCACGAGCGACCTCGACGGCACCACGGTGCGCATCCAGCCGAAGGTCGTCGAGTCCGGCCACCACTCGCGGCGGCTCATGCGCCTGACCGGTCTGGACGTCGGCGAGAACCAGGCGCGGCGGCTCCTCAACGACCTCGACGAGTACCGGGCAGCGACCGACCGTCAGGCCGAGGACGAGTCGTTCGTCGCGCACGACTGGCTCACCGAGGTCTTCGAGCCCGCGGTCCGCAAGGTCCCGCGAGAGATGCGCGGCAAGCTCGAGCCCGCGCAGATCTTCCACGAGCTGCTCGACCACCGGTGGTACCTCTCGCAGCAGCAGCACCGCGACGTGCCGCTCAACGAGGTCGCGAAGAGCTACGTGAAGCACATCCTGCCGAACCGGCCCGACGAGCAGTCGATCCTCGGCATCCAGCCGGGCGACCTGAGGGACAGCACGGACACGATCCCGACGATCGACGACGACCAGCTCATCGGCTGACGGCACCTCCCCCGCCCGTGCCGGTGGGCGGCGGGTCGGGCTGGCGCTGGTCGGCGGAGGCCGGTTCGCGCACGGCCGGTCGGCAGATGCTGGTGAGCATGCACCTGGTCGGTTCGGTCAGCCCGCGGCCGGGCGGCAGTCACGGGTCAGCCTGCGGCGGGTCGGGAGTGACTAGTCGGTCTGCGGCTGGTGGGTCAGCGGGCGGTCGAGTGCGGCGCGCGCGGCGGCGACGACACGCTCGTCGGTCGTCGTCCAGCCCGCGTCCGCCCCACCACCCGGTCCGCCGTCGCCCGCCACCGCGCGCGAGGCCGACAGGTGCACCGCGGCGACGCCCGTCTCGACGATCGCGGGGATGTCCGCGACGCGCACACCGCCGCCCGCCATGACCTGCACGCGACCACCCACGTGCGCGACCGTCGTACGGATCCGCGCGAGGCCGTCGCCCGCTCGGGCCGCACCCCCCGAGGTGAGCACGCGCGTGACCCCGTGCCGAGCCAGGACCTCCAGCGCCGCAGACAACGCCGGCGACGAGGGCGCGAGCACGTCGAACGCGCGGTGGAAGGTCACCTCGACGCCGTCGGCCGCGGCCACGAGTCGTTCGAGGACGCCCTCGTCGACCCGGCCGTCGGCGGTGAGCGCGCCGACGACGACACCGGACGCCCCCGCGCGCACAGCGGCGCGGACCTCCCGGACCTGCACGGCGACCTCGTCGGGCGCGTAGACGAATCCGCCCGGGCGCGGGCGGACGAGCACGTGCACGCCGGTCCCGGGCACCGCCTCGACGACCGCCTCGAGCAGCCCGACGCCGGGCGTCACCCCCCCGGTCGCGGCCAGCGCGGTGCACAGCTCGAGCCGCTGCGCGCCGGCGCGGACCGCCGCGACCGCCCCGCTCACGTCCTGCACCGCGATCTCGAGGATCGTCGGCGCCGCCTCGGTCACCGCGTCGGCGGCCGGGTCAGGCACGGTGGCGAGCGACCTCGTACAGGGCGATGCCCGCGGCGACGCCCGCGTTGAGCGACTCGACCTCGGACGAGATCGGGATGGACGCGATCGCGTCGCACTGCTCGCGCACGAGCCGCGACAGGCCCTTGCCCTCGGACCCGACGACGACGACGAGCGGGTCACCGGCGTAGGGCAGGTCGGCGACGGCGACGTCCCCGCCACCGTCGAGCCCGACGACGAACACGCCGGCCTTCTTCCACTCCTGCAGGGTCCGCGCGAGGTTGGTGACCCGCGCGACGGGCACGCGTGCGGCGGCACCGGCGGACACCTTCCACGCAGCCGCTGTGACGCCGGCCGCACGACGCTCGGGCACGATCACGCCGTGCGCACCGAACGCACCGGCCGAGCGCAGCACGGCGCCGAGGTTGCGCGGGTCGGTCACGCCGTCGAGCGCGACGGCCAGCACGGGCACGCCCGCGCGCGCCGCGATGTCGAGCAGGTCCTCGTCCTCGGCGTACGCGTACGGCGGGACCTGGATCGCGACGCCCTGGTGCACGGAGCCGTCGGTGAGCCGGTCGAGCTCGGTGCGGGACACCTCGAGCAGCGGGTAGCCCGCGTCGGCGGCGGTCGAGACGATCTCGCGCGTGCGGTCGTCGGCCTCGAGCTTGGCGGCCAGGTACAGGGTCGTGACGGGCACACCCGTGCGCATCGCCTCGAGGACGGAGTTGCGCCCCGAGACGATCTCGTGGGTCGACGACTTGCGTCCGCCCTTGCTGCCGGCGGCGGACCGCGACGCGGACGCGGCGGGTCGGCCGGACGTGCCCCGGGCTCCCGCCACGCGACGCTCGGCCGCGACCTTCTTCTTGTGGGCCGTGTGGTACGGACGGTCCTCGGCCTTGGGCGTGGGGCCCTTGCCCTCGAGCGCCTTGCGGCTGTGACCGCCGGTGCCGACGGTCGCGCCCTTCTTGCCGCCCTTGCGCGTCGCGCCGCGACGCGAGCTGTTGCCGGCCATCAGTCCTCCGATCGGGGTGCGAGCGTCCAACGGGCGCCCGCAGGTGAGTCCTCGACCACGACACCGGCGGTGGTCAGCCGGTCGCGGATCGCGTCAGCGGTCGCGAAGTCACGCGCGGCACGCGCTGCGGCGCGCGCCTCGAGCTGGGCCTCGACGAGCTCGTCGAGCGCCCTCGCGTACCGCTCGTCGGTGCCGTCGGCGCGCCACTGCGGCGAGCCCGGGTCGAGACCGAGGACGTCGAGCATCGCACGGAGCGTGACGAGCGCGTCACGCGCCGCGGGCAGGTCACCCGCCGCGAGGGCGGTGTTGCCGGAGCGCAGGGTCTCGTGCACGACCGCGAGCGCGGCGGGCACGTTGAGGTCGTCGTCCATCGCCGCGACGAACTCGTCGGGCAGCGGCGCGGACGCGACGGCGTCGTCGGGCACGTCGCCCGTGCGCTCGACCGCGCGCTCCACGAAGCCTGCGAGCCGGTCCCACGTGGCCTCGGCCTCGCGGAGCGTGTCGTCGGTCCACTCGAGCATCGAGCGGTACTGCACGGCGGTGAGCGCCCACCGCAGCACCACGGGCCGCACGTCGCGCAGCACGACGTCCACGAGCAGCCCGTTGCCGAGCGACTTGCTCATCTTCGCGCCGCCCTGCGTGACCCAGCCGTTGTGCAGCCAGTACCGCGCGAACTCCTGCCCGGCGGCGCGGGACTGCGCGAGCTCGTTCTCGTGGTGCGGGAAGCGCAGGTCGAGCCCGCCGCCGTGGATGTCGAACTCGGGGCCGAGGTAGCGCGCCGCCATCGCCGAGCACTCGAGGTGCCAGCCGGGGCGCCCCCGGCCGAACGGCGTGTCCCAGGACGCGGTCTCGGGCTCGCCCGGCTTGGGCGCCTTCCACAGCGCGAAGTCGTGCACGTCGCGCTTGGCGCCGCCCGCGGGGGCGTCGTCGGGCGCGGGGACCATGTCGTCGACGGGCTGGCGAGTCAGCGCGCCGTAGTCGCGGAACGACCGCACGTCGAAGTACACGTCGCCGGGCGCCGCCTGGTAGGCGTGCCCCTTCTCGACGAGCGTGCGCATGAGGTCGACCATCGCCGGGACGTGGCCGGTGGCGCGTGGCTCGTAGGTGGGCGGCAGGACCCCGAGCGCGTCGTACGCGGCGGTGAACGCGCGCTCGTTCGTCATCGCCCAGGCCCACCACTCGACGCCCGCCTCGGCGGACTTCGCGAGGATCTTGTCGTCGATGTCGGTCACGTTGCGCACCAGCGTGACGCGCACGCCCTGCCGGCGCAGCCAGCGCACGAGCACGTCGAACGCGACGCCGGACCGGACGTGCCCGACGTGGGGCGGCGCCTGCACGGTCGCACCGCACAGGTAGATGCCGACCTCGCCGGCGACCCGGGGGACGAAGTCGCGCACCGTGCGGGTGGCGGTGTCGTACAGGCGAAGACTCACGCGGGCAAGGCTACCGGCGCGACGCTCGTCGGACGTCCGGGCGCGGCGCGACGGCTCAGCCGAACGTGCGCCCCTCGCCCCGGTACGTCGGGACCGTCGCCTCGACGGCCTCGCCGCGCACGAGGTGCACGTCGGCGAACCGCTCCATGACCTCGCCGGACTTCGCGTGCCGGAACCACACGCGGTCGCCGACGCGCAGGTCCGCGCGTCCCCGCACCCGCAGCGGGGTCTGGACCTCACCCGCACCCTCGCGCGGCGTGAGCGTGAGCCCGCCGGGCCACACGGGCCGCGGCTGGCGTGACGCGGTCGGTGGCCCCGAGGCGATGTAGCCGCCGCCGAACGCCGTGGCGTACCCCGACGCGGGGATGCGCACGACGTCCAGGCCGAAGAACGCGGCCGGGCGTGGCTCGAACGAGCGGTACTGGTCGAACAGCGTCGGGACGAACAGCCCCGAGCCCGCGGTGACCTCGGTGACCGTCGGGTCGGAGACCGACGACTCGACCGAGCCCGAGCCGCCGGAGTTCACGAGCGTCAGCCGGTGGCCGACGGCCTCGCTGACCGCCTCGACGACGAGCCCGCGACGGCGCGCGAGGTCCCGGACCGACAGCCGCTTCACGGCACGCACGGCAGCGCTCGAGTCGGGCATGCCCGCGACCTGCGCCTCGTAGAACATGACGCCCCGCACCTCGAGGCCGTCGCGGTGCGCGATCGCCTCCGCGAGCGCCTGCGCCTCGGCGGGCGTGTGCACGGGCGAGCGACGCACGCCGAGGTGCGCGCGCAGCGGTCCGACGCCCACGCGCAGCGACGCGTCGACGTCGAGGCAGACCTGCAGGGTCCGGCCGTGCGCGGCCGCGGCCTTCGCCGCGAGGTCCGCCTGCGCGACGTCGTCGACCATGAGCGTCACCGCGGCCGCGGCGACGGGGTCGGCGGCGAGCTCGTCGAGCCCGACCGTGTCGACCGACGGGTATCCGACGAGCACGTCGGCCACACCGTGCCGTGCGAGCCACACGGCCTCGCGCACCGAATACGCCATGACGCCCGCGAACCCGGGCGTCGCGAGGACCGTCTCGAGCACCGCGCGCACGCGCACGGACTTGCTCGCGACGCGCACCGGCGTGCCGACGGCGCGCGCGACGAGGTCCGCCGCGTTGGCCTCGAGGGCGTCCAGGTCGACCACGGCGAGCGGCGCGGGCAGGTGCCCGGTCGCGGCGTCGAGCCGGTCTCCGATCGTCACGCGATCACCTCTCTCTCACGGCGGGCCGCCTCGGCGTCGTCGTGCACCGCGAACCGCCCGGACAGCGTCGTGATGACGAGCACGAGCGCGATCGGGATGAGGAACCCGACGCGCAGCGACGAGAACCCGCTCACCACGCCGACGAGCACCGCGCCCAGCAAGGTGCCGCCGTAGTTGAAGACGTTGAGCCGCGCGACGACCGCGTCGGCGTTGTCGGGGTCGAGCGCGCCCGCGGCCGCGAAGCACAGCGGCGCCCCGAGCCCGAGCCCCGCACCAGCGAGTGCGAACCCGACCAGCGCGACACCGGCACCGGGGGCCGCGACCACGACGCCGAGACCGGCCGCGGCGACGAGCGACGCGGTCCGCACGACGCGCACGCGGCCCCACCGGCGCACGGCCGCGTCGCCGAACAGGCGCGGCACGAACGCGGTGACGAGGTAGGCCGCGAGCGTGAGCGGGCCGAGCCACGCGGCCGCGTCGAGCGTGCTGTCGACGTAGAGCGAGCCCCAGGTCTGCGCCGCGTTGTCGGCTGCGTAGAACGCGAGCAGCGCGACGCCCAGCACGAGCAGGGGTCCCCACGGGATCGGCGCGGCCGGGGCCGTGCCCGCGTGCTCGCCGTCCGCCGCGCGCCGCTCGTCGGACCCGACGGCACGCGCGTCCGTCCGCAGGCCGTCGCGCAGCTCGATCCACCCCGCACCGAGCGCGACGAGCACGCCGGGCAGGAACACGAGCATCACCGGGTCGTAGGGCAGCCACATCACGGTCGCGGAGCAGACGAGCGCCCCGACGATCGCGCCGGCGGACCACCCGGCGTGGAAGCTCGCCATGAGTGGGCGGCCCGCGGCGCGCTGCACCGCGACGCCCTGCATGTTGGTGCCCGCGTCGACCATGCCGAGCGCGATCCCGTACAGCGCGAACGCGCCCACGGCCGCGAGGAACACCGGCGCGAGCGCGACGAGAGGCAGGGTCACGGCGATGCCGAACAGGCCCGCGGCGAGCGCGACGCGGCTGCCGCCGGGGCGCCGCGAGAGCAGGTCGGCGAGCCCGGAGCCGGCCACCGCGGCGAGCAGGACGCCCAGCACGGCGTAGGTGAGCTGGTCCTCGCTGATGCCGTAGCGGTCCCGCACGACGGGCAGGCTCGCGAGGATCGTCGTCAGGACGTAGCCCTGGGCCGCGAAGGCCAGGGTCCCGGCGCGACGTGCGGGCAGGGCGCTCACGCCTCGCTGCTCGCGGCGCCGTGCGCGACCGTCCGGGTCACGAGGAACTCGCCGAAGCGGATCATCGACTCCCGGGCGGCGTCGTCGTCGCCGTCGACGAGCCAGGACAACGAGAGCCCGTCGACGAACGCGACGATCGCTCGCGCCAGCTCGGGCACCGGCTGCGCCCACTCGACGCCCGCGACCCGCGCGATCTCCTCGAGCACGGCCTCCGCGGCGGACCGCTGCCCGCGGTACTGCTCGAGCGCGACCTCACGCAGGTCGGCGTGCCGCAGCGAGGCGGTGGTCAGTTCGTACGACAGGAGCTGGGACCCGCGCGACGTGGAGATCGACTGCCAGAACGCGCCGACGACGGCCTGGACCACGTCCTCGGTGGACATGCCGTCGGGCAGCTCGGACAGGTCGGTGGGCGCGTTCTGCGCCGTGATCTTGTGCGCCATCGCACGCATGAGCTCGGACTTGTCCTGGAAGCAGTAGTGCACCACCCCGAGGGAGACGCCCGCCTCGGCGGCGACCGCGCGCACGGTCGCTGCCTCGATCCCGTCCCTGCTCGCCACGGTGATGGCAGCCTCGATGAGCTGCTCGCGCCGCTCGGCCACCGGCATGCGGTTCATGCGGTCCCCTTCACATGGCACCGGTCAGGGCCCGGGCCCCCGCCCGCGACCAGTGCCGCCGCGACAACGATAGCCAAGCATGACCGCTGCGCTTGACTTGGACAAGTGTTCAGTCCCACCCTCGTCCCCATGACGAACGGGACAGACGCGACGCGCTGGGTGAACTGGGCGCGCACCGCTTCGTCATCCCCTGTCCGGTTCGACCGGCCGCGCGACGTGCCCGAGCTCGCTGCGAGCGTCGCCGCCGCCGCGGCGCAGGGCCTGACGGTGCGCGCGGTCGGCGCCGGCCACTCGTTCACGCCCGCGGCCGTGACCGACGGCGTGCAGCTCAGCCTCGACGCGATCGACACCCTCGAGGACGTGCACCGCCGCCCCGACGGCACCGCGCTCGTCACGGTGGGCGCAGGCATCCGCCTGGCCGCGCTCAACGGCGTGCTCGCCGCCCTCGGTCTCGCGCTGCGCAACCTGGGCGACATCGACCGGCAGTCGATCGCGGGCGCGATCTCGACGGGCACGCACGGCACGGGCGCGCGGCTCGGTGGCCTGGCGACGCAGGTCGTCGGCGCCCGCCTCGTCACCGCGGCCGGCGACGTCGTCGAGACCTCGCCGACCCAGGATCCCGAGCTGTTCGAGCTCGCGCGCCTCGGACTGGGCAGCGCTGGCGTGCTCGCGGCCGTCACGCTCGAGGCCGTCCCCGCGTTCCTGCTCGAGGCCGTCGAGGAGCCGTGGCCGCTCGACGCGGTGCTCGAGCAGCTCGACGGCCCGGACGGCCTCGTCGAGGGCAACGACCACTTCGAGTTCTACTGGTTCCCCCACACGCGCCGCGCGCTGACCAAGCGCAACAACCGGGTCGAGGCGGGCGCCGGCCTGAACCCCCTGCGGCGCTGGGTGGACGACGAGCTGCTGTCCAACACCGTGTTCGAGGCGACCAACCGCCTGGTCACCGCGGTTCCCCGGGTCACGCGCCGCGTCAACGCGATCGCCGCGCGCAGCCTGTCCGCCCGCAGCTACGTCGCGCGGTCGCCGGAGGTGTTCGCCTCGCCGCGGCGCGTGCGGTTCCGCGAGATGGAGTACGCCGTCCCGCGCGAGGCCCTGCTCGACGTGCTCGCGGAGATCGACCGGTGGATCGAGTCGTCGGGCGAGCGCCTGCCGTTCCCGGCCGAGATCCGGTTCGCGGCAGCCGACGACCTGTGGCTCTCGACCGCGCACGGCCGCGACACCGCGTACGTGGCCGTGCACCAGTACTGGCGGCTGCCGCACGAGCGCTACTTCGCCGCCGTCGAGCGGATCGTCGCCGAGCACGCCGGACGCCCGCACTGGGGCAAGCTGCACGGGCTCGACGCGTCCCGCCTCGCCGAGCTGTACCCACGGTTCGCCGACGCGCAGCGCGTCCGCGCCCAGGCCGACCCGACGGGCGTGTTCGACAACGACTACCTCACGCGCGTCTTCGGCCCACGCCCCTGACACGTGTCACCCGTGAGGGTGATGAGAACCGTTTCAGCGCGCCCACCGCGGAACGGCCCTGGCCGTGCACGGCCCACGGGTGCACTCTGATCGGCGTGTCGCACACCAGCACCGCCGTCGTGGCGATCTCCTACGGCGGACCCGACTCCCTGCGCGTGATCGACGTGGACCCCGGCGAGCCGGGGCCCGGGGAGGTCCTCCTCGACGTCCGGGCCGCCGCCGTCAACCCGATCGACTGGAAGATGTACGCGGGCGGGCCGGGCGCGGACCCGCAACGCCTGCCCCTGCGACTGGGCATCGAGGTCGCCGGGGTCGTGACGGCCGTCGGCCCCAACGTGCGCTGGCTCGCGGTGGGCGACGAGGTCGTGGCGTGGCCGGTGCGCGGCGGGTACGCGCGCAGGCTCGTCGTCCCCGAGCAGGCGACCGTTCGCAAGCCCGCCGAGCTCGGCTGGCCGCAGGCCGCCGGTCTGCTGGTCGCCGGGACCACCGCGGTGCACACCCTGACCGCGACGCGCACCGGGCCGCAGGACGTCGTCCTCGTGCACGGCGGGTCCGGCTCCGTCGGCCGCATGGTGGTCCAGCTCGCCGAGCTCCGCGGCGCGCGCGTGATCGCGACCGCGTCGCCCGACACGCACGACGACCTGCGCACGCTGGGCGCCGTCCCCGTCGCGTACGGCGAGGGCCTGCTCGAGCGCGTCGAGGCCGCCGCGGCCGAGCTGGGCGCACCCGTGACGGTCGCGATCGACACGGTCGGCTCCGACGAGGCGCTCGACACCTCCGTCGCGCTGGTCACCGACCGCTCACGGATCGCGACGATCGCGGGCTTCCGGCGCGCGGGCGAGCTCGGCATCCAGGCGCTCGGTGGCGGCCCGGGGGCCGACCCGGGCACCGCGGTGCGCGACGCGGCCCGTGCGCAGCTCGTCGAGCTCGCGGGCGACGGGACGCTCGACGTCCACGTCGCGCGCACCTACCCGCTCGAGGACGTCGCGCAGGCCCACGCCGACAGCCGGACGGGCCACGCCCGCGGCAAGCTCGTCCTGCTGCCCTGAGCGCTCACCCCTCGGCCGGTGCCGGGCGCGCGGGAGCGGTGATCTGCGCCGCGAGCGCCTCGAGCTCGGCCAGCACGCGCTGCACGACGAGCCGCTCGGCCTTGTCCCGGCGCACCAACGCCTCGACGAGCCGTCCCGCGCGCACCCCGGCGAGCGGGAGGAGCCGCACGCGCGGGTCCGCCCCGAAGGTGTAGCGCGGCAGCAGCGAGATGCCGTGGCCGGCGCCGACCAGCGCGGCCGCCACGTGGAAGTCGTTGATCCGGTGCCGGACCCGCGGCTCGGCCCCGGCCCGCGCGCCGATCGCGGCGAGCACGTGGGCCACGGGGAACCCCGCACGCACCGCCACCCAGTCCTCGTCCACCAGGTCCCGCGGCTCGATGCCGTGCGCGTTGCTGTACTCGTCGTCGTGCTCGTTGCTGGGCCCGTCGCTGCGGCGAGCGGCGAGGGGGTGGTCGGGCGCGAGCGCGACGTCGAGGGGCTCACGCAGCAGATGCCGCACGACAACCCCGCCGCCCCAGCCCGGAGACCCGTCGGGCCGGTGCGCCACGACGACGTCGATCTCGTCCGTCAGGGCGACGAACTGCGCCTGCGGGACGTCGTCGTCGGAGCACTCCACGCGCACGTCGGGCAGCGCGCGCACGCGCTCCAGGAGACCCGGGAGCAGCAGCTGCGCACCGCTCGCGAACGCGCTCACGCGCACGGTCCCGCCGGGTCGCTCACGAAGCCGGTCGACCGCGGCCCCGGCACGCTCGAGCGCGACCGCCACGTCCACCGCCGCCTCGCTGAGCGCCGTTCCCGCGGCGGTGAGGCGCACGCCGCGGCCCACGCGCTCGGTGAGCGGCACGCCCACAGCCCGCTCCAGCTGGTGCACCTGCTGCGAGACCGCCGAGGGCGTCAGGTGCAGCACGCGCGCCGCCGCGGTCACGCCGCCCTGCGTGCCCACGGCGCGCAGCGTCTGCAGGGCGCGTGCATCCATGCAGCAACGCTACAACGTCCGTTCACGACAATGCGCTTGTCGTGAATGATCAGCCTGCCGCACGCTCGTGGCCATGACCGTGCGCGACCGTCTCCTCGCCGTCGTCGTCGCCGTGACCTGGGGCCTGAACTTCCCGGCGATCCACCTGACGCTCGAGCAGTTCCCGCCGTTCCTCGCGGTGGCCCTGCGCTTCTCGCTCCTCGCGGTCCCCACGCTCCTGCTCGTGCCGCGCCCGAGCGCGCCGTGGCGCTGGGTGCTGCTCTACGGCGCGGGCTTCGGCGTGCTGCAGTTCGTGTTCCTCTACTCGGCCATCGACTCCGGGATGCCGACGGGCCTGGCCTCGCTCGTCCTGCAGTCGTCGGCGCCGTTCACGGTGGTCCTCGCCGCCGCGCTGCTGCGCGAGCACGTGTCCGGGCGCCAGGCGCTCGGCGTGCTCGTCGCGGTCGTCGGGCTCGCGGGGATCGCCGTGCACCGGGCCGGGCTGAACGGTGGCGCGACGCTCGTCCCGGTGCTGCTCACGCTGTGCGGCGGCCTGGGCTGGGCGATGGGCAACCTCGGCAACCGGCGCGCGATGCAGGCCGCACCGGGTGAGCCGCTGCGCCTCATGCTGTGGATGTCGGTGATCCCGCCGCTCCCGCTGCTCGCGCTCTCGCTGACGCTCGAGGGCCCCGCGCGCATCCGCGCGTCGTTCACCGGCCTGGCCACGCCGACGGGCTGGACCGCGCTCGGCGCGCTCGCGTTCACCGTCCTGGTCGGGACGCTCGCGGGCTCGGGCCTGTGGACGTCGCTCATGTCCCGGTACCCCGCGGGCGTCGTCGCGCCGTTCTCGATGCTCGTGCCGGTGGTCGGCATCGGCTCGTCGTGGCTGATCCTGCGCGAGCGCACGTCGCTCGCGGAGCTCGGCTGGGGTGCGCTCGTGGTCGCGGGCGTCCTGCTGGGCAGCACCGCGCGGCGGCGGCCTCAGCCCGTCGTGCCGCTCGCGTCGGGCGCGGGGGTCACCGGCACGACGAGCGCGGTGGCGATCGCCGCCACGCCCTCGCCCCGCCCGGTCAGCCCGAGCCCGTCCGACGTCGTCGCCGAGATCGTCACCGGCCCACAGGCCGCCGACGAGAGCACGGCCTCGGCCTCGGCCCGCCGCTGACCCACGCGCGGCCGGTTCCCGACGACCTGCACCGCGACGTTCCCGATCTCGAAGCCCGCGGCCCGCACGCGCCGCGCCGCCTCGGCGAGCAGCGTCGCACCCGCGGCACCGGCCCACTGCGGCTCGGCAGTGCCGAAGTTGGAGCCCAGGTCGCCCAGGCCGGCCGCCGAGAGCAGGGCGTCGGCTGCGGCGTGCGCGGCGACGTCGGCGTCGGAGTGGCCCGCGAGCGGCCGCTCCCCGGGCCACGCGAGCCCCGCCAGGTGCAGCACCGCGTCGGGCGCGGGGTCCTCGTCGTACGCGTGCACGTCCACGCCGACGCCCGTGCGCGGCAGCGGGTACGCGGGCCTCGACGGGACGGGAGCCTCGTGCGTCATGCGTCCCCCAGGAGCTCGGCGACCCGCAGGTCGCGTGCGGTCGTGATCTTGGCGGCGCGCTCGTCGCCGGCCACCACCCAGACGGCGTGGCCGAGCCGTTCGACGAGGCCGGCGTCGTCGGTCGCGGCGAGGGACTCGTCGTGCGCGTGCCGCGCGGCCTCGTCGTGCGCGCGGCGCAGCAGCCCCAGCGTGAAGCCCTGCGGCGTCTGCACCGCCCGTAGGTCCGAGCGCTCGACCGTCGCGCGCACCGGCTCGGCTCCCCCCGCGTCGGCCGGCCCGACGCGCTTGACCGTGTCCGTCACGGGAAGCCCCGGCACCACCGCCTCGTGCCCCGCCGCGACGGCGGCGACGACGCGCGCGACGAGCGCGGCGGGCGCGAACGGCCGCGCGGCGTCGTGCACCAGGACAGTCGTGCCGGCGTCGAGGTGCGCACCGAGTGCCGCGAGCCCGGCCGCGACCGACGCCTGCCGCGTCGCACCGCCCGCGACCACACGCACACGAGGACCCGGGGACGGCGTCCCAGGGTCCTCGGTCGGTGTCGCGGCGAGCGCGACGACGAACGCGTCGAGGTGCTCCGCCGGTGCGGTCACCACGATCTCGTCGAGCAACGGTCCGTGCGCGCCGCTCGCGTCCAGGAGACGACGAGCGGCGTGCACGACGAGCGCCTCGCCCCGGAGAGGGACGAGAGCCTTCGGCAGCGCATGGCCGAGCCTGGACCCGCTGCCCGCAGCGGTCAGGACGGCGACGACGCTCACGCGCCGGCCGTCGTCAGGTCGGCCACATCCACCACCCGTACGCCACCACGACGCCGGGAGGCGTCAGGAGGCGAGAACCTCGTCGAGGATGGCCTCGGCCTTCTCCTCCTCGGTGTGCTCCGCGAGCGCGAGCTCCGAGACGAGGATCTGGCGAGCCTTGGCCAGCATGCGCTTCTCGCCCGCGGACAGGCCGCGGTCCGCATCACGCCGGGAGAGGTCGCGCACGACCTCGGCCACGCGGATCACGTCGCCCGAGGCGAGCTTCTCGAGGTTGGCCTTGTACCGGCGCGACCAGTTGGTGGGCTCTTCCGTGTACGGGGCGCGAAGCACCTCGAAGACGCGGTCGAGGCCCTCCTGGCCGACCACGTCACGAACACCCACCAGGTCGACGTTCTCCGCAGGGACCTCGATGGTCAGGTCGCCCTGGGCGACCTTGAGCTTGAGGTAGATCTTGTCCTCGCCGCGGATGGTCCGGGTCTTGATCTCTTCGATCAGCGCTGCACCGTGGTGCGGGTAGACAACAGTCTCCCCAACCGTGAAAGTCATCTGCAGGTGTCCCCTTTCGCAGGGGGCCTATCTTAGCACGCCAATCGGACGCGCCGACCGGCCGATGGTGTCACTCGGACGCACGTCGTCGCAGGTCAGAGGCTTGCACGCGGGCGCACACGGGCGCGCGAGACCGCTCGGGGACGGACCTCGTGACCCGGGGACGTCACGCACACCCGCTCCGATCGTGTGGGCAGCCTCACGCCCGT
>NZ_LFKW01000018.1:50443-66801 GCF_001040865.1 Cellulomonas sp. A375-1
CCGCCCTCGACCACCCGCGCGCGCCTCGTCGCCGCGCGACGGCAGCAGGAGTCATCGTGACCTCGCACCGCCCCCGCCGCCTGCCCGTCCGGCTTCCCCTGCGTGCCAGCGGCGTCGCCGCCGCGCTCGTCGCGGGACTGCTGCTGGCCGGCTGCTCGGCGACCAACCCGATCGAGACCAGCAAGCCGTACGACGCGTCCGACGGCGTCGGCGTCACGCTGGGCGACGTCCGGGGCATCAACCTCATGATCCTGTCCGAGGGCGCCGGCAAGCCCGGCGTGCTGCACGGCGCGTTCACGAACGACGGCACCCAGGACGTCACGCTGACGATCGCGTTCGGCGCCGCAGGCGCCGCGGCGGACGCCGAGCCGAGCGACGACCCCGCGACGATCGACCTGCCCGCGGGCGAGACGGTCCTGCTCTCCGACGCCGAGGACGACAGCAAGCTGCAGGTGGTCACCGAGCGTGTCGGCGTCACCTCGACGCCGGTCGCACCCGGCAGCCTCGCCCCGATCAGCGTGAGCTCGGACGTCGCGGGCGGCGAGACCCTGCGGGTGCCCGTCCTCGACGGGACGCTGCCCGACTACGCGTCGCTGGTCCCGACCGCCGCGCCCGAGGGCTGAGCGCGCACGCACGCAGCGCGAACGCCCCGTCGCAACGTGAGCGACGGGGCGTTCGTCGTCCCCCGGGCAGGACGGCGCCGGGACGGTGCGCCGGACACGCGCCCGGACGGCACGGGTCCCGCGGGCGCGGTCAGCCGAAGCGGCCCGAGATGTAGTCCTCGGTGGCCTGCTCGCGCGGTGCGGAGAAGATCACCGAGGTGTCGTCGACCTCGACGAGCTTGCCGGGCTGGCCCTGGCCGGCGAGGTTGAAGAACGCGGTCCGGTCGGAGACCCGCGCCGCCTGCTGCATGTTGTGCGTGACGATCACGATCGTGTACTCGGCCTTGAGCTCGGCGATGAGGTCCTCGATCGCCAGCGTCGAGATCGGGTCCAACGCGGAGCATGGCTCGTCCATGAGCAGGACCTGCGGCTTGACGGCGATCGCCCGCGCGATGCACAGCCGCTGCTGCTGACCGCCCGAGAGCCCCGAGCCGGGCCGGTCGAGCCGGTCCTTGACCTCGTTCCACAGGTTGGCACCGCGCAGCGAGGCCTCGACGAGGTCCTGTGCGTCGCCCTTGGAGATGCGCTTGTTGTTGAGGCGCACGCCCGCGAGCACGTTGTCGGCGATCGACATCGTCGGGAACGGGTTGGGCCGCTGGAAGACCATGCCGATCTGCCGGCGCACGGCCACGGGGTCGACGTCGGGCGCGTACAGGTCGACGCCGTCGATCTCGACGTGCCCGTCGACGCGCGCGCCGGGGATGACCTCGTGCATGCGGTTGAGCGTGCGCAGGAAGGTCGACTTCCCGCAGCCGGACGGGCCGATGAAGGCGGTCACCGAGCGGGGCTCGACGGACATCGCCACGTCGGCCACGGCGCGGAACTCGCCGTAGTAGATGTTCAGGTCCTTGACGTCGATGCGCTGTGCCATGGGGGGGTCCTCAGCTGATGGTCTTGGGGGCGAAGAGTCGGGTGACGAGGCGCGCGACGAGGTTGAGCAGCATGACCAGGAGGATCAAGGTCAGTGCGGCGGCCCAGGCGCGGTCGTAGGTGATGGTCGCGATGCACGACATGTCGTCCGCGGAGCACGGGATCAGCCCCTGCTGGAACTGCCGGTACACGTACACCGGCAGCGTCATCATGCGACCCTCGAAGAGGTTGAAGTTGATCGAGTCGGCCACGCCGACCGTGATGAGCAGCGGGGCGGTCTCGCCGATGATGCGGGCGATCGCGATCATCACGCCCGTGACGATCCCGGCCACCGCGGTGCGCAGCACGACCTTGATCACGACGAGCCAGCGCGGCACCCCGAGCGCGAGCGCGGCCTCCCGCAGCTCGTTGGGCACGAGCCGCAGCATCTCCTCGCTCGACCGCACGACCACCGGGATCATCAGCACCGACAGCGCGACCGACCCGACGACACCCATGCGGATGCCGGGGCCCAGGATCACGGCGAACAGCGCGTACGCGAACAGGCCCGCGACGATCGACGGGATACCGGTCATGACGTCGACGAAGAACGTGACCGCGCGCGCGAGGTGACCCCGGCCGTACTCGACCAGGTAGATCGCGGTGAGCAGGCCGATCGGGACGGAGATCAGCGTCGCGAAGAGCGTGATCTCGACCGTGCCGATGATCGCGTGGTAGATCCCGCCCGCGTCGATGCCGCCGTACACGCCGCGCATCGAGTGGGTCAGGAAGTACATGTCGAACCGCTCGATGCCGTGCGAGACCACGGTCCACGCGACCGACAGCAGCGGGAGCATCGCCAGTGCGAACGCGCCGGTGATGACCCAGCGCATGGCCCGGTCGGTGCGGCGGCGGCGCGGGTCGACCTGCCGGAGCAGGCTCGCGAGCTCCGAGGACGAGGCGGACGAGGAGGACGGCGTGGGAGCGTCCGTGGTGGTGGCCATCAGTTGGCTCCCGAGAAGTCCTTGCGCCGCGCGACGATCGCACGGGCCGACATGTTGACGACGAGGGTGATGACGAACAGCGCGAGGCCCGTCGCGATGAGGACCGACATGCCCTGGTCGCTGGCCTCGGGGAACTGCGCGGCGATGTTGGCGGCGATCGTCTGCTGCTGCCCGGCGACCAGGAGCAGCACGCTGTACAGGAAGCCCTGCGACAGGATCATCAGCACGGCCATCGTCTCGCCCAGCGCGCGGCCCAGGCCGAGCATCGCGGCGGACACCACGCCCGAGCGGCCGAACGGCAGCACGGTCATGCGGATCATCTCCCAGCGGGTCGCACCGAGCGCGAGCGCCGCCTCCTCGTACAGCCGGGGCGTCTGCAGGAACACCTCGCGGCTGACCGCGGTGATGATCGGCAGGATCATGACCGCGAGCACCACGCCCACGGTGAGGATCACGCGCCCGGTGGGCGAGACCGTGCCGGAGAAGAACGGGATCCAGCCGAGCGTCGAGTTCAGCCAGCTCCACACCGGCTGCACGATCGGCGCCAGGACCATCGCGCCCCACAGCCCGTAGACCACGGACGGCACCGCGGCGAGCAGGTCGACCACGTAGCCGAGACCCGAGGCCAGGCGGCGCGGCGCGTAGTGCGAGATGAACAGCGCGATCGCGATCGCGACGGGCACCGCGAGCGCGAGCGCGAGCACGGCCGCCAGGACCGTGCCGAACACGAGCGGGCCGACGTAGTCGAGCAGCGACGACGAGTTCCGCATGAAGCTCACGGAGTCCACGAGCTCGGCGGACGTCGAGGTCAGCGCGGGCATCGCCTTCACGACGAGGAAGACCGCGACGGCGGCGAGGACCACGAGGATCAGGGCCCCGGCGCTCGTCGCGGTCCAGCGGAACACGCGGCTCGCGCCGCGCTCGACCGTGCGGCCCCGACCTGCGGGGCGCAGGCGCGACGGCCGGCGTCGCGGTTCCGGGAGTCCGCCCGGCTCGGTCCCCGGCGGCGCGGGGCTGGTGGTGGCAGTCACGTCTGCTCCTTCGGGGAGGACTCGGGGGGGACGTCCCGCGGCGGGGCCGCGAGATCGTCGGTGGCCGGCCCGCGTCCCCCCCGGGACAGGCCGGCCACCGACGACAGGGGTCAGGCGCCGGTGATGGCCGCGACCGCGGCCTGCGCCTCTGCGGCGATGTCGCTCGGGAGCGGCGCGGAGCCCGCCGACTGCTGCGCGGCGGCCTGGCCCTCGTCGCTCACGATGTAGCCCAGGAAGCCCTGCACGAGCGCGGCCTCGTCAGCCGAGTCGTAGTCGAGGCACGCCACCGCGTAGGACACGAGGATCAGCGGGTAGGCACCCGCGGCGGTCGTCGTGCGGTCGACCTTCACGACGATGTCGTGCTCCCCGCGCTCCTCGTCGCGCGGGGACGCGGCCAGGGCCGCGGCGGCAGCCTCGGCGGTCGGCGCGACGAACGCGTCGCCCACCTTGACGCTGACCTGGCCGAGCTCGGCCGGGACGGCCGACTCGTCGGCGTAGCCGATGGTGCCCTGCGCGGCCTGCACCGACTGGATCAGGCCCGACGTGCCGGTGCCCGACTCGCCGCCCTGGAGCGGCCAGTCGTCGGCCGCCTCGTCGGTCCACACGCCGCCCGCGGCCTTGTTGAGGAAGTCCGTGAAGTTCTTCGTCGTGCCCGAGCCGTCGGCGCGGTGCACGGGCGTGATCGCGAGCTTCGGCAGCGTCGCGTCGGGGTTGTCGGCGGCGATCGCCGCGTCGTCCCACGAGGTGATCTCGCCGCGGAAGATCTTGGCGATCGTCTCCGCCGAGAGGTTGAGCTCGGTCACGCCCTCGAGGTTGAAGGCGACCGCGATGGGGCTCACGTAGACGGGGATGTCGACGGCCTCGCAGCGCGCCTTGGCGGACTCGATCTCCTCGGGCTTGAGCGCCGAGTCCGAGCCGGCCCACGCCACGCCGCCGTCGATGAACTGCTGGCGACCGCCGGACGAGCCGACCGGGTCGTAGTTGATCGTCACGTCGGGGTTGCTCGACTGGAAGCCGGCGCGCCACGCGTCCATCGCCTTCTCCTGGGAGGAGGCGCCCGCGCCGTTGAGCTCGCCGGACAGCTCGCTGGCGGGAGCGTCGCTGGCGGGCGCGTCGCTCGCGCCGGCTCCGCCCGTGGCGGCAGCGATGGGGTCGTCCGATCCGCAGGCCGCAAGCGTGAGGGCGAGGGCGCCGGCGAGGGCGACCGCGCCGACGCGGCCGTGGAGGGAGAGCTTCACTGTGGGTCCGTCCTTCGATCCGATGCGCACCGGGATGTGCGCGCAACGGCAGGTTGGCCCTTCGACGTGACGCGCCCTGGGTCAGCGGGTGAACCCCGGGTGAACGCTGGCCGACGAACGCCTCAGGCGCTCGGGATCGCGTCCTCGAGCTTGTAGCCCAGCCCACGCACCGTGACCAGGAGCGACGGGTTCGCGGGGTCGTCCTCGATCTTGGCGCGCACGCGCTTGACGTGGACGTCGAGCGTCTTGGTGTCCCCGACGTAGTCCGAGCCCCACACGCGGTCGATCAGCTGGCCGCGCGTCAGCACGCGACCCGCGTTGCGCAGCAGCAGCTCGAGCAGCTCGAACTCCTTGAGCGGGAACCCCACGAGCTCGCCGCGCACGCGCACCGTGTGCCGTTCGACGTCCATCACGACCGGCCCCGCCACGAGCAGGTCGTCGTCCTCGAGCTCGTCGGCGGGTTCGCCGGGGGCGGCCGACGACGAGCGCCGGCGCAGGACGGCGCGGATCCGCGCGACGAGCTCGCGCGACGAGTACGGCTTCGTGACGTAGTCGTCGGCGCCGAGCTCGAGGCCGACGACCTTGTCGATCTCGTCGTCCTTGGCGGTCAGCATGATCACCGGAACGTCGCTCGTCGTGCGCAGCTGCCGGCACACCTCGGTGCCCGAGAGCCCCGGCAGCATGAGGTCGAGCAGGACCAGGTCCGCGCCGCCCTCGTCGAACCGCGCGAGCGCGTCCGGGCCCGTCGCGGCCTCGACGACCTCGAACCCCTCGCGTCGCAGCACGTACGTCAGGGGGTCGCGGTAGGACTCCTCGTCCTCGACGACGAGGATGCGGGTCATGACGCACTCCGGTGCTGCACGTGCTCTCCCTGGTCGGGGTCGGTGTCGGGGTGGGCGCCCGGGTCGAGCGAAGTCTGGTCGGGCGAGGTCCGGTCGGGCGTGGTGTGGTCGAGCGTGGTCTGGTCGAGCCGGGTCACGCCGTTCTCGTCGGCCGGCCCCGCGGGACCCTCGTCGGGCGCTGCGGTGTCCGGACCCGGGACGCGCGGCAGGCGCATGGTGAACGTCGAGCCGCGTCCCGGCTGGGACCACACCGTGACCTCGCCGCCGTGGTCGCCCGCGACGTGCTTGACGATCGAGAGCCCCAGGCCCGTGCCGCCGGTGGCCCGCGAGCGCGCCGCGTCCACGCGGTAGAACCGCTCGAACACCCGCTCCTGCTCGGACGGGGAGATGCCGATGCCCTCGTCGACCACCGCGATCTCCACGACGTCGCCGTGCTCGCGCACCCCCACCCCCACGTGCGACGCCTCGCCCGAGTACGCGATCGCGTTGTCGACGAGGTTCCGAACGGCCGTGACCAGCAGGTCGTGGTTGCCGAAGAGCTGCACGCCGGTGTCGCCGCCGACGTCGAGGCGCACGTTCTTGGCGGCGGCGCCCGTGCGCGCGCGGTCGACGGCCTCGGCGACGACCGCGTCGACGTCGACGATCGCGAGCGGGCCCAGTGCACCCGCGACCTGCAGCCGCGAGAGCTCGATGATCTCGTGCACGAGCGCCGACAGGCGCTGCGCCTCGGCCTGCATGCGGCCCGCGAACCGCCGCACCGCCTCGGGGTCGTCGGCCGCGTCCTGCACGGTCTCCGCGAGCAGCGAGAGCGCGCCGACGGGCGTCTTGAGCTCGTGCGACACGTTCACGACGAAGTCCCGCCGCACGGCCTCGAGCCGGCGCGCCTGCGTCAGGTCCTCGGCCAGCACGACGAGGTGGCGCCCGCTGACCTGGGCGACGCGCACCTGCACCAGCAACGAGCCGCGGCCCACGGGTGCGCGGTCGAGCTCGAGCTCCTCGTCGCGGATCACGCCGTCGCGGCGCACCAAGGCGATCATGTCGCGGATCGCGGGCGGCGCGATCCGCCCACCGCGCACCAGCCCGAGGGCGTAGGCCGGGGCGCTCGCGCGCACCAGGTTGTCCTGCTCGTCCAGCACGACGGCCGCCGAGCGCAGCACGGCGAGCGTGCGCACCAGGCCGTCGTCGACCTCGGGCTCGGGCTGGGGCGGCGCGTGCTTCTGCGCGCGCTCGCTCCAGCGGAACGCGAGCGCCGAGGCGAGCCCGACGCCCACGCCGAGCAAGCCGGCCACGAGCGGCGCCAGGCCGTCAATACCGTCCACAGCGCCACCCTAGGGCGGCGCGCGGTCGGCATCAGACCAGGCGGGCGCTCGGCGACCGGACGCTCGTCCAGCGTTCATCTGTCGTTCACGCGCTCGCGCGCGTGGCTGGTCCGTTCAGCCGAACGCCTCGAGCAGCGTGCTGCGCTCCGCCTCGGTGAGGTTGGTGGCCACGAGCGTCAGGTTCAGGCCGTGGAACCGCTCCGCGACCCGGTCGAGGTTGCCCTCGTCGGTCACCGCGCACAGCAGCGACGTGCCGGGCGTCACCTGGTCACGGATCGTCCCGAGCTGGTCCTCGGTGATGCCCACGGCCTCGAGGCTCTTGCTCAGCGCGCCGAGCGCACCACCCGCGGCCGCGCCCAGCAGCGGCGCGAAGAACAGCGAGCCGAACAGCAGACCCCAGAACGCGCCCCAGCCCGTGCCGCGCCACTTGTCCTCGTGCCCGTGCACCACATCGGGCTTGGCCGCACCCTCGGGCCACCGCACGACCGCATGGTCGACGATCTTCACGAGCCCGTCCGACGACGCGCTCTGCAGCGCCGCGAGGGCCTTGCCGGCGCCGTCCGGGTCCTTGAAGCTCCAGGCGGTGAACGTCGTCATCGACCGCTCCTCTCTCGTCCCTGCCCCGCACCGTCTGAGGTCAACGCACCGCGCGCTCGACCTCGTCACCGTGCACCGTGAGCGCCCACAGCACGAGCGCGCCGAGCACGATGATCGCGAGCGACCACCAGGGCGTCACCGGCAGCCAGAAGAAGTTCCAGACGATCGCGGCCAGCATCGCCACGATCGCGACCACGCGCGCCCAGCCGGCCGCCGCGAACAGCGCGAACCCGGTGAACGTCAGCAGGATGCCCAGGAACAGGTGCACCCAGCCCCACGTCGAGATGTCGAGCACGTACGCGCCGTTCGCCGGGCTCCAGGCGAGCAGCTTGTCCTCGTCGAAGACGGCGATCAGACCCGTGATGAGGTTGAACAAGCCCACGCTGAGCAGCGCGAACGCGCCGAACCAGACCCAGCCGACCCACCCCGTGACCCTCTGCTCCATGGCAGTCCCCCGTTCGTCAGGGCCTCCCGGGAGGGCTCGTCGCACACCCGGGCGGACGCTCGAGGCCGAGCCTAGCCAGATGTCCGGTTCGTACATCTCATCCACAATGGGTGACGCGCGCAGGTCCGCCCGTGCGTGGTCGTCGCCCAGAAAGCCGCCGGGCGTTCACCCGGACGGTCCCGCTCGTTCACCTTCGCCTGCGACCGTGAGGGCGGCCACCCGGCCCACGGCCGTGGCCGCGCCTTGAGGGAAGGACTGACATGCGGGACATCTTCGACGCCGAGCTCACCCAGCTCGGTGAGGACCTCGTCGCCATGAGCCGACGCGTCGAGCGCGCCGTGACCGACGCAGGCGTGGCGCTGCTGACCGCCGACCTCGCGCTGGCCGAGTCGGTCATCGCCGACGACCTCGGCATCGACGCCATGGAGCGCGACCTCGACGAGCGTTCGATCCTGCTCCTCGCGCAGCAGCAGCCCGTCGCCACCGACCTGCGCATCGTCGTCTCCGCGCTGCGGATGAGCGCGACGCTCGAGCGCATGGGCGACCTCGCCCGGCACGTCGCCCAGGTGGCCCGCGGCCGCTACCCGAACCACGCCGTGCCCGACCCGCTCGCGGCCACGTTCGCGCAGATGCACGACGCCGCGGTGCGCGTCGCCCGCCGCACCACCACGCTGCTCGAGAACCGCGACATCGCGCTCGCCGAGAGCATCGAGGCCGACGACGACCTGCTCGACGGCCTGCACGAGGACACGTTCGCCGCCCTGCTCGGCGGCACCTGGACCGGCACCCCGCAGCAGACCGTCGACGTCACGCTACTCGGCCGCTACTACGAGCGCTTCGGCGACCACGCGGTCTCCGTCGCCCGCCGCGTCACCTACCTCGTCACCGGCGCCGTCGCCGAAGACCTGAGCACCCCCGCCTGAGGCCGCGCCCTGAGCGGCGCGGCCTCAGGCTGATCCGCCGCTGGCGCACCGATCGACCTCGGCACTCTCGCTCGACCTCGTGCATCCGGACTGCCGTGCTCGAGCGGGAGTGCCGATCTCGTCGGGGGCGGGCCGGCGGCGCGGGACCGGGTGTCGCCCGGTTGTCCACAGGAGGGTGCGCGGCGGCCCGGGTGCGCTCGCGGAGCGGCGATGCTGCGCGGCATGGGACGACGACCGGGGGCCAAGAGCCCCGCGCCGACGACGCGGCTGCCGCTGGTGCACCTCGCCTCGGACCGACCGCGCGGGGTCGTCGCCGCCCACCTGCGCGCAGGCCGGTGGCAGAAGGTCGGCTACGGCACCTACCTGCCCGTGGACGCCACACCCGACCCGGCGGCTTTCGACGCACGGACCCTCGCGCTGGCCCGGGTGGCCGGCGTGGCACGTCGACTGCGCGCTCCCGTGGTGTTCTCCCACGTCAGCGCGGCACTGCTGTGGGGGCTTCCGCTGCTGCGGACACCCGCCCACGTGCATGTGATGCACCCCAGCAGGGCCAGTGCGCGCAGCGACGGCGCCATCGTCCGGCATACCGCGCGTCTCGACGACGACGACGTGCGCTCGGTCGCCGGTGTCCGGGTCACGAGCCTCGAGCGGACGCTGCTGGACTGCGCCGCGATGCTGGCACCCGTCGCCGGCCTCGTCGTCGCGGACGCCGCGCTCGCCGCGGGCGCCGATCCCGAGGACGTCGCCCGCCGTGCGCACGACGCGCACCGCGCGCGCCACGCGGTCAGGATGCGGGCCGTGGTGGCCTACGCAGATCCGGGCGCCGAGTCGCCGTACGAGACCGTCAGCAGGTTCGTCGTGCTGCGTGACGGGCTACCGCTGCCACAGACGCAGGTCCCCGTGCGCACCCACCTCGGCACCGTGTGGTCCGACTGGGGCTGGGCGGAGTTCGCGGTGCTCGCCGAGTACGACGGAGAGGGCAAGTACCGCGGTGCCGAGAGCGCCACGTTCATGGCGGTTGAGCTGAACCCGCTCCCGGAACGGCCGCTCCGAACAGCGTGCCTCGCGCCAGCCGTGCCACAGCAGCCGTCCACACGCGCGCCACGCCAGGCAGGCAGGCAGTCTGGCGCGGGATCGGCAGCCAGGCGCGAGCGCGGCACTCCGGACGCACGAGCTCGCGCCGGGGGTGCCGACCTCGCGCAGGAGTGCCGAACTCGTCGTGGCGGAAGGGCGAGGAGGGCGTGAGGGCGGGGACAGCGGAAGGGGCCACTCCTCGTGGAGCGGCCCCTTCCGGTGTGCTGGGGTCAGCGGCCCTGGTTGGCCACTGCGGCGATCGCGGCCTCGGCCGCGGACGCGTCGAGGTACGTGCCGCCCTTGACGGTGGGCTTGAAGCTCTCGTCGAGCTCGTACACCAGCGGGATGCCCGTCGGGATGTTGAGGCCCGAGATGGTGTCGTCGTCGATGTCGTCGAGGAACTTCACGAGCGCGCGGATCGAGTTGCCGTGCGCGGCGACCAGCACGGTCTTGCCCTCCTGGAGGTCCGGGACGATGCCCGACTCCCAGTACGGCATCTCGCGCTCGAGGACGTCCTTGAGGCACTCGGTCAGCACGACGGGCTCACCGGCGTAGCGCGGGTCGGTGTCCTGCGAGAACTCCGAGCCGGGCTCGATCGCGGGCGGCGGGACGTCGTAGGAGCGGCGCCAGAGCATGAACTGCTCCTCGCCGAACTCCTCGAGCGTCTGCTTCTTGTCCTTGCCCTGCAGCGCACCGTAGTGGCGCTCGTTCAGGCGCCACGAGCGCTTGACGGGGATCCAGTGACGGTCGGCCGCGTCGAGGGCCAGGTTCGCCGTGGTGATCGCACGGCGCAGGAGCGACGTGTGCACGACGTCGGGCAGGATGCCGGCGTCCTTCAGCAGCGCACCGCCGCGCTTGGCCTCCTCGACGCCCTTCTCCGACAGGGGCACGTCGACCCAGCCGGTGAAGAGGTTCTTCGCGTTCCACTCGCTCTCGCCGTGACGGAGCAGCACCAGGGTGTAGGTCATGGGACCCATCCTGCCGCAGCGGCACCGGACCGTCGCAGGGACGTCCGTCCCCCGGGCACGCCACGCATCGCGGCTAGGAGCCAGTTGCGCTCGGCGTCGCGCGGGGTCAGGTGCCGCCGCGCTCGCGGGCGACCGCGTAGACCTTGAGCACCTGGTCCGCGGCGGACTCCCAGCCGAACCGCTCAGCAGAGCGCCGTGCGGCGCCGGCGAACGACGCGAGCCGCTCGCGGTCGCTCAGCACGTCCGCGAGCACGGTCGCCCAGCGCTTGGGGTCGTGCCCGCGGACCAGCACGCCGGAGACGCCGTCGTCGACGATGCTGCGCAGCCCGCCGACGGCCGCCGCCACCACGGGCACGCCCGCCGCCTGCGCCTCGGCCGCCACCAGCCCGAACGACTCCGAGCGTGAGGGCATCGCGACGAGGTCCGCCGCGTGGTACCAGGTCACGAGCGCGTCGCGCGAGGCGGGCGGGCGGATCTGCAGCGAGTCGCCGACGCCCGTGATCTCCGCCAGTGCCTGGAGCTCGCGCACCGCGGTGGACCGGCCGGACGGCCCGCCGAGCACGACGAGCAGGGGCACCGGACGGGCGGTGGCGCGCAGGACGCCGAGCGCGTGGACCAGGACGTCGGGCGCCTTGAGCGGCTGCACGCGGCCCGCGAACAGCACGATGTCGCGGTCGGCGGGCAGCCCCAGCGCGGCACGGGCCGCCGCACGCTCGTCGTCGTCGACGGGCGCGAACCGGTCGAGGTCCACCCCCGGCTCGACGACGTGCACCCGAGACGGGTCCGCGCCGTACAGCTCGACGAGCTCGGTGGCCTCGGCGGGCGTCGAGGCGACCAGCGCGTCGGACTCCTGGACCACCTGCTCCTCGCCGAGCAGGCGCGCGGCCGGCTCCGGGTCGTCACCCGGGGCGAGCGACGCGTTCTTGACCTTCGCGAGCGTGTGCGCGGTGTGGACGAGCGGCACCTCCCACCGGTCGGCGGCGATGCGCCCGACCTGGCCGGAGAGCCAGTAGTGGGAGTGCACCACGTCGTACCAGCCGGGCCGGCGTGCGGCCTCCCAGCGCAGCACGCCCGCGGCCATGCCGCACAGCAGGCCGGGCAGGTCGTTCTTGTCGAGCCGCTCGAACGGGCCCGCGGGCACGTGGTGCACGAGCACGGGCGGGGTCACGCCCGGCGGCACCTCGGCCGCGGTGAGGATCTCGCGCACGCGCTCGCGGTCGTCGACACCGGTCAGCGGGGTCCCGTCGGCCTCGGCGCCCGGCAGCACGACCGTCTCGGGGAGCTCGGACGACGTCGCCCGCGTGAAGATCTCGACGCGTGCGCCACGCGCGGCCAGGGCGCGCGACAGCTCGAGCACGTACACGTTCATGCCGCCCGCGTCGCCCGTGCCGGGCTGGTCGAGCGGCGAGGTGTGCACGGACAGCATCGCGACGCGCGGCGCCTGCTCCACGTCTCCTCCAGCTCGACTCGGTCCGGCCGCCATTCTCACCCAGTCCGCGAGCGCTGCAGGGGCGAGCGCGGCACATCCCACCGACCGGACGCCGGCCGGCAACATCACGATTCGGTCACAACCGGGATCATCTGCTCAAGTCGGGCGTCCCGCGTGCCGATGGGCGCGCCGCGCACGCCGCCGTGCCGGTCAGGGACGGGGCAGGACGCACGTCGGCGCGGGCAGCGCCAGGCGCGCCACGACCGGGTCGCGCGTCTCGTCGTCGCCCATGGCCGCACGGTCCAGCACGACGAGCTCGTCGGACCGCTCGAGCCCGGCGACCACCCAGCGCCCGACGACCGCGAAGTGCCGCGGCCACCGCCCGCCGAGCGCGAACGAGCGCCCGTCGGCGAGCAGCCCGTCGGCGCCGATGCGCCAGCGGGTGAGCACGTCCGCGACGCGCACCCCGACGAGCACGTCGTCCCCGTCGACCACGACGTGGGAGGGCAGCGCGCGGCCGTCCGACGACGTGACCGGCCCGACGACCGCGGCGACCGACTGCACGAGCGTGCCGGTCGCGCTCGCCGCGTCCCACGCCAGGACGTGCACCGCCACGTCGAGCTCACCCACGACGTACGCGAACCGCCCGTCGGGCGAGAAGCCCAGGTGCCGCGGCCCGGTGCCGGCCGGCAGCGTCGCGGCGACCCCGTCGGGACGCAGCCCGTCGTCGGTGCGGGAGTAACGGCGGATCTCGTCGGTGCCCAGGTCGACGACGAGCACGTGCGCACCGCCGGGCGCGACCGCCACGAAGTGCGCGTGCGGGCCGTCCTGCCGGTCGACGACGGGACCGCCGCCCGCATGGCCCAGGACCTGCCCGCCGGGGGCGAGCCCCGCGTCCGGCGTCAGGCCGATCACCGCGAGCGTGCCCGAGGAGTAGTTGGCGACCAGCAGGTCGGTGTCGTCGACGAGCAGGTGGCACGGGTCGTCGCCGCCCGACGGTCGCGACGCGCGCTCCACGAGCCCGTCGTCCAGGCCCTCGGAGCCGGGCGTGACCTCGAAGGCCGTGATCGTGCCGTCCGCGTGCTCGTTGCCCGCGTAGAGCACGCGCCCGTCGGCGCTCGTCGCGAGGAACGACGGCGACGGCGTCTCGACCACCTGCCGCGCGCCGCTCAGCGCGCCGGTCGCGTCGTCGAGGTCGACCGACCAGATGCCCTCGCCACGGCCGACGGGGGTGCCGGCGCCGGCCGACGGGTAGGTACCGATCCAGAGCTGGGTCACGGTGCCCGAGCCTACGGCGCGCGGAGGGCGTCCGCGCAGGTGGGACGACGAACGGCCGGGACCGCTCAGGCGCCGGCGGGAACCGGCGCGCCCCCGCGCTCCGTGGGCGCCGCGCCCTCCGTGGGCTCTGCGGGCTCCGCATGGTCCGCGGGGTCCGCGAGCCAGTCCACGGGGTCGGCCAGGACCCGCCCGAGCTGGGCGAGCGCGGCACCGGTCATGGCGGGCAGGGGCGCGGCGAGCGCGACGTCCACGCGCGGCTCGGCCCAGGGCGCGGCGAGCACGCGGTCGCGCATCGCGACGAGCACGGGCTCCGTCAGCCAGCGCGCCAGCCGGGCGTAGGTCCCGCCGAGCACCACGTCGGAGACGTCGATGACGTTCACGACGTTCGCGAGCGCGAGCCCCAGCGCCGCTCCGGCCGTCGCCAGCGCGCGCCCCGCGCGCGGTTCGCCGCGGTCGGCCGCCGCGACGAGCGCCTCGAGACCCTCGTCGGCGCTCAGCCCTGCGGCGCTCAGCATCGCGTCCTGGCCCGCGACCTGCTCGAGCGTGCGGCCCTCGGCGACGACGATGTGGCCGACCTCGCCCGCCCACCCGTGCCGCCCGGCGAACAGCTCGCCGTCGAGCACGAGCGCGGCACCGACGCCGATCTCGCCCGAGACGTAGACGAAGCTCGGCCGGTCGCCGCCGGGCACGACGCGCGCCGCGGCCTCGGCGCGGGCGGCGAGGTCCGCCTCGTTGGCGAGCAGGGGCGGGTTCGCGGCGAGCGTCGGCGAGGCCTGCGCGAGGATGCGCGCGACGTCGACGTCGCGCCAGCCCAGGTTCGGGGCGAGCCGCAGGATCCCGGTGGTCCGGTCGACGAGGCCCGGCAGGGCGAGTGCGGTCCCGACGAGCCGCGGCCCGCCCGCGAGTGCCGCGACCGACTGCTCGACGAGCGTGCCCAGCATCGGCAGGACCTCGTCGGGCGCGCTCCCCCGCAGGTCCGCGTGCGTGAGCCGCTCGTCGAGGACCGTGCCGGCCAGGTCGAGCGCGCGCACGCCGAGGTAGTCGACGTTGACCTCGGCGCCGATGGCCGCGAGCGTGCCCGTCGGGGCGGTGAGCGGGACCGCGGGGCGTCCGGCGCGCTGGGGCGCGGCGGGAGCGAGCTCGGCGAGCAGTCCGCCGGCGACGAGCTGGTCGACGAGCGCTGAGACGGTCGCCTTGGCCAGCCCGGTGGCGGCGGCGACGTCCGCGCGGGACCGTGGCGGTTGGTGCACCGCACGCACCTCGAGCACGGTGCGGAGCACCAGACCGAGGTTGTGCTCCCGCAGGCTCGCCTGCCGCGCCGCCGTGGCTCTCATAGGGCTTGACCCTAGCGGCTGGACGGCATAAGTTCATCCGTACAACTAATCCCCGTCTCAACGTTGAGAGGTCTGAAGATGGTGCGCAAGCCCACCCCCGCTGACAAGTTCTCCTTCGGTCTCTGGACCGTCGGCTGGAACGCCCAGGACCCGTTCGGCGCCGCCACCCGGCCGTGGCTCGACCCGGTCGAGTCGGTCCACAAGCTCGCCGAGCTCGGCGCGTCGCACGTGACGTTCCACGACGACGACGTGGTCCCGTTCGGCTCGTCGGACGCCGAGCGCGAGAAGATCCTCGACCGCTTCAAGGGCGCCCTGGCCGAGACCGGCATCACGGTCGAGATGGTCACGACCAACACGTTCACGCACCCGGTCTTCAAGGACGGCGCGTTCACCTCGAACGACCGTCGCGTGCGCCGCTACGCGCTGCGCAAGATCCTGCGCAACGTCGACCTGGCCGCCTCGCTCGACGCGGACACGTTCGTCATGTGGGGCGGCCGCGAGGGCGCCGAGTACGACTCGGCCAAGGACCTCTACGCCGCGCACCAGGCCTACGCCGACGGCATCGACACCGTCGCCGCGTACATCAAGGAGAAGGGCTACAAGCTCCGCATCGCGCTCGAGCCCAAGCCCAACGAGCCCCGCGGCGACATCCTCCTGCCGACGATCGGCCACGCGCTCGGCCTCATCGCCAAGCTCGAGCACGGCGACATCGTCGGCCTCAACCCGGAGACGGGCCACGAGCAGATGGCCGGCCTGAACTACACCACCGGCCTCGCGCAGGCGCTGTGGGCCGACAAGCTGTTCCACATCGACCTCAACGGCCAGCGCGGCATCAAGTACGACCAGGACCTGGTGTTCGGCCACGGCGACCTGTTCTCCGCGTTCGCCACGGTCGACCTGCTCGAGAACGGCTTCCCGAGCGGCGGCCCGAAGTACACCGGCCCGGTGCACTTCGACTACAAGCCCTCGCGCACCGAGGACTTCGACGGCGTGTGGGAGTCGGCTCGCGCCAACATGGCCACCTACCTCCTGCTCAAGGAGCGCGCGATCGCGTTCCGCGAGGACCCCGAGGTCAAGGAGGCCCTCGAGGCCGCCGGCGTGTTCGAGCTCGCCAAGCCCACGCTGAACGAGGGCGAGACGCTCGCGGACTTCCTCGCCGACCGCTCGGCGTTCGAGGACTTCGACGTCGACGGCGTGGCCAAGCACGGCTACGGCTTCGTGCGCCTCAACCAGCTCGCGCTCGAGCACGCGCTCGGCGCGCGCGGCTGACGCAGCACCGGACAGGGACGGAACAGGCATGGCGCTCGTCGCCGGGGTCGACTCCTCGACCCAGTCCTGCAAGGTCGTGGTCCGGGACGCCGCGAC
>NZ_LFKW01000018.1:66904-79101 GCF_001040865.1 Cellulomonas sp. A375-1
CGCGATCGCTGACGCGGGCGGCCTCGACGACGTGGACGCGATCAGCGTCGGCGGGCAGCAGCACGGCATGGTCACCCTCGACGAGAACGGCGAGGTGGTCCGCGACGCGCTGCTGTGGAACGACACCCGCTCGGCGCAGGCCGCGCTCGACCTGATCGACGAGCTCGGCGGCCCGCAGGCGTGGGCGGACGCGACGGGCTCCGTGCTCGTCGCCTCGCTCACGGTCACCAAGCTGCGCTGGCTGCGCGACGCGGAGCCGCAGAACGCGGCGAAGGTCGCGGCCGTCGCGCTCCCCCACGACTGGCTCACGTGGCGCCTCGCGGGGCACGGGCCGGGCACGGGAGGTCTCGACCAGCTCGTCACCGACCGTTCCGACGCGTCCGGCACGGGCTACTGGTCGCCCACGACGAACGACTACCGGCACGACCTGCTCGAGCTGGGCCTGGGCCACGACGCGGTGCTGCCGCGCGTGCTGGGCCCGAACGAGGCCGGACCGCGTTCGGCCGTCGGCGCACGCAAGCCGGTCCTCGGACCGGGTGCGGGCGACAACGCGGCCGCGGCGCTGGCCCTGGGCCTGCGCCCGGGCGACGTCGCGGTGTCGATCGGCACGTCGGGTGTGGTCTCGGCCGTCACCGGCTCGGCCACCACCGATGGCACCGGCATGGTGAACGGCTTCGCCGACGCGAGCGGGCACTTCCTGCCGCTCGCGTGCACGCTCAACGCGTCGCGCGTCCTGGACGCGACCGCGCGCATGCTCGGCGTGGACCACGCGGGCCTCTCGGAGCTCGCGCTGCAGGCTCCTTCGGGTGCCGACGGCCTGGTGCTCGTCCCCTACCTCGAGGGCGAGCGCACGCCGAACAAGCCCGACGCCACGGGCGCGCTGCACGGTCTGCGCCTGGCCAACACCACGCCCGCGCACCTCGCGCGGGCCGCGGTCGAGGGCATGCTGTGCGCCCTCGCCGACGGCGTCGACGCGCTGCGGGCGCAGGGCGTCGCCGTGGAGCGGCTGTTCCTCATCGGGGGCGGCGCGCGGTCCGAGGCCGTGCGGCGCATCGCGCCGAGCGTGCTCGGTCTCGACGTGCTGGTCCCGACTCCCGGTGAGTACGTCGCGGACGGTGCCGCGCGGCAGGCGGCGTGGGTGCTCTCGGGCACCGACGAGCCGCCCGCCTGGAGCGCCGCCGGCTCGGCCGAGGTGTTCACGGCCGCACCCGACCCCCGGGTGCGTGAGCAGTACGCGGCCGTGCGTGACCTGACCGCCACCCGCCCGACGGACGTCTGAGGCACTCCGCAGCTCGGACGCCCCGCTCGGCGCGACGAAGGCCCGGTACCGCGAGGTACCGGGCCTTCGTCGTGTGCGGTGTCGTGCCGCGTGCGTCAGTGCGCCTTGTCGTACGCCTCGCGCACCTCGGCGCTGATGCGGCCACGCTCGGAGACCTCGAGCCCCTGACCCTTGGCCCACTCGCGGATCGCGTGCGCGTCGTTGTCGCTGCGGCGGCGGCGCGCGCCGGCGGGGCGAGCGGCGGACGTCGAACGGCCGCCGACCCGGCGTGCGTGGCCGACCCACGTCGCGAACGAGTCACGCAGCTGCGCCGCGCGCTCGGCCGTGAGGTCGATCTCGTACGTCACGCCGTCGAGCGCGAAGGTGACCGTCTCGTCCGCGGCGGCGCCGTCGACGTCGTCGATCAGCAGGACCTGAACCTTCTGAGCCATCCGGTGTTCTCCCGTAATTGTGTCGCACCGTCATTCTGTCGACAGTCAGCATCACACCGGGAAACAATTCACGTCAAATGGATGGGCGAGATTCCGTCGATGAATTCGTGGCGGCCCGCTCCGCTTCCTCACGATCCATCCGCGCGAGCGCCTGACGCTCGGTGCGGTCCGCGTTGACGATCGAACGCATCGCGAACCAGAACAGCAGCCCCACACCGATCGACGGAATGACCGCCGCGAGCACGCCCCCGATGCCGTTCATGCCTGCGGCTTCACGAGCGGGAACAGGATGGTGTCGCGGATCGACTGTCCGGTGAGCGCGATGAGAAGGCGGTCGATCCCCATTCCCATGCCGCCCGACGGCGGCATCGCGAACTCCATCGCCGTGAGGAAGTCCTCGTCGATGCGCATCGCCTCGTCGTCGCCGCGCGCCGCGAGCAGCGCCTGCGCCTCGAACCGCTGCCGCTGGATCACGGGGTCGACGAGCTCGGAGTACGCGGTCGCGAGCTCGAGGCCGCGCACGTACAGGTCCCACTTCTCGACGAGGCCCGGCTTGCTGCGGTGGTCGCGCGTGAGCGGCGAGGTCTCGACCGGGAAGTCGCGCACGAACGTCGGCGCGTGCAGGTGCGCCCCCACGTGGTGCTCCCACAGCTCCTCGACGAGCTTGCCGTGGTTGCGCTGGGCCGGGGCGAGCTCGATCTCGGCCTTCTCGAGCAGCCTGAGCAGCGTCTCGTCGTCCGTGTCGTGCGTGATCTCGACGCCCACCGCCTCGGACAGGGACTCGTACATCGTCAGGTGCGTCCAGTCGCCACCCAGCTCGTACTCGGTCCCGTCGGCGAGGACGGCCGTCGTCGTGCCGAGCGCCTCGAGCGCGGCGGTCTGCAACAGGTCCTGCGTGAGCGCCGCCATGGTGTCGTAGTCGCCGTAGGCCTCGTACGCCTCCAGCATCGCGAACTCCGGCGAGTGCGTGGCGTCCACACCCTCGTTGCGGAAGTTCCGGTTGATCTCGAAGACGCGCTCGACGCCACCGACCGCGGCTCGCTTGAGGAACAGCTCCGGTGCGATCCTCAGGAACAGCTCCATGTCGAACGCATTCATGTGCGTCTCGAACTGACGCGCTGCCGCGCCCTCGGGGCGCACCTGGAGCATCGGGGTCTCGACCTCGAGGAATCCACGCCGTGCGAAGTTGTCGCGCAACGATCGCACGACGGCGGCGCGGGTCCGCACCATGTCGCGCGCCTTGGAGTTGACGATGAGGTCCACATAACGCTGCCGCACGCGCGCCTCGTCGGACAGCTCGGCACCCTCGTACAGGTTCGGCAGCGGACGAATGGCCTTGGCGGCCATCTGCCACGAGTCCGCGAACACCGACAGCTCGCCGCGCTTGGACTGGATCACGCGCCCGTGCACGAACACGTGGTCGCCCAGGTCGACGTCCGCCTTGAACGCCGCGAGGCGCTCCTCGCCGACCTCGGCGAGGCTCAGCATCGCCTGCAGCCGCGTGCCGGCGCCGTCCTGCAGCGTCGCGAAGCACAGCTTGCCCGTGTTGCGCAGGAACACGACGCGGCCGGCCACGCCGACCTCGTCGTCCGTCTCCTGCCCGGGCTCGAGCGCCGGGTACGCCGCGCGCACCTGCTCGATGGTGTGGGTCCGGGGCAGGGACACCGGGTAAGGCGCCGTGCCCTGCGCCAGCAGGCGCTCGCGCTTCTCGCGCCGGATGCGGATCTGCTCGGGCGTGTCGTCGGTGACGACCTCGGGCGCGTCGGCAGCGGGCGGCAGCGGGGTGTCGGTCACGGACCCATGGTAATCGGCGGGTCCGTCGCGACATTCACCCCAACGCGACCTGCACCCGCGACCGTTGTCACAGCGACAGTGGGATCGAGCAGCACGAGGAGACGACGTGGCCAGACCGTGGGAACAGCTGCTGGACCAGGTGGCGCGCGAACGCTACCCGCGCCTGGTCGCGCACGCCGCCCTCGTCGCGGGGTCGACGAGCGACGCACCCGACCTGGTGCAGGAGGCGCTCATCGCGACCTTCCGCGGCCGGGCACGGTTCACGACCGTCGAGCAGGCCGAGGCGTACGTGCGGCGCGCGATCGCGTCCCGCGCGATCGACGAGGTCCGCCGCCGCAAGCGCGAACGCCTCGTCGCGCTGCGCGCCGCGGCCGAGCCGACGCCACCCGACACCGTCGAACCACCGGGTCCGGGCCGCGACGTGCTGCGGGCCCTCGCGCTCCTCAGCCCGCGTGAGCGCGCCTGCGTGGTGCTGCGGCAGATGGAGGACCTGTCCGTCACCGAGACCGCGCACGTCCTCAACCTCAGCGAGGGCGCCGTCAAGCGCTACACGTCCGACGGCCTGGCACGCCTCGCGCAGATCCTCGGCACCCACCCGCACCACCCCGACGAGACCGTCCCGGTCCGTCCCACGACCACCCCCGCCGTGCAGGTCCCCCGCCTCACGCCGACGACGAACCCGGAGGGCGCACGATGAACGACCTCGGCCAGCTCCTGCACGGCGCACGCGACGAGATCGCGGAGGCGACCGGCCCCATCGACGAGCGAGAGCTGACGCGCGTGCGCGGCACCGTGCGCCGCGCCCGGATCCAGCGCCACACGTTCGAGTCCGTCGGCGCCGCGGCGTGCGCGGGCGTGCTCGGTCTCGGCGCCTGGTCGCTCACCTCGTCGGACTCCAGCACGCCCGTGGACCCCGCGACGCGCAGCGCGACGAACGGCCCGACCAGCGCACCCAGCCCGACGACCGAGCCGACGACCGAGCCCACGACGGCCGTCGACGACGGTCCCGCGGTGCGTGCCGCGCAGATCGACGACGCGACCGTGCTCGCCCGGCTGTCCGCGCCGCGCACCGGCGAGCGGTGGTTCGACGAGGCGATCGAGGCGTCCGACGCGCTCGACGCGCTGTTCACGGCCGACGAGCTCGCGAACGGCCCGGACTACCAGCTGACCCTCGTCGGCGACCGCGAGGCCTCGGCGATCTACGCGCTGTCCTTCCCCGGGGTGCAGGAGGACAGCGTCGCGTGGGGCGCGCGCGTCGAGCTCTACGAGATCGACGAGGACGGCCCGCGGGCGATCGCCTGCCCGAGCGCCCGCACCACCGACGCGTGCGCGACGGACTTCTCCTCGTCGAAGGCCGTCGAGGACCGGGACACGTTCTACGACACGCTCACGCTCCCCGCGAGCCTCGCGCTCGGCGACGGGTGGGCGCTGTCCACCGAGGCGACCCGCGCCGAGGCGAACCGGGTGGGTGGCATGTCGCTGCCGGCCGCGGGGTCCGGCGAGCGGCTCGAGGACGTCGCGACGTTCGGTCCGCTGACCGTCGCGCGCCGTGACGTCGTCAGCAACCTCGACGGGCTGCGGTCCTCGTCGTACGTCGTCCGCACCCCGTTCGGCTCGATGATCCCGGTCGCCGACGCCGACGTGCCGGGCCTGGACTACCTCGACATCACGTGGGACGACGGCGTGGACCGCAGCACGAGGGGCGCCGACGGCGACTGGGCGAACTACGCGCAGGCACCCGCCGTGGGCACGTGCTCGACCGCGCAGTTCTCCGTCGAGAGCTCGCACGACGCGGCGCAGTGGCGCACGGCGGGCCGCACCGCCGACGGGCGCGACGTCGTCGTCCCCGCCCCAGGCAACCCACTGGCCGCCGCGGTGCACGACTGGCAGCTGGAGAACTCCGGCACGATCGACCCGGACTCGGGCGACACGCTCACCGGGCTCGACGCCGGCTACCGGTTCGCCACCACGGACGACTTCCTCGCCGCGCAGTCGCTGTACGGCGTGCAGGGTCCGGGCGGCGAGTGGCACCTGCAGCTGCGGCCCGAGGCGACGAACATCGTCTGGGAGTGCGCCTGACGGCCCGGGCGCTCGCGCGGCTGGTGGCCGAGCGCCGCTGACGTCAGGCCTGCAGGTCGAGGGCCAGGTCGAGGATCGGGGACGAGTGCGTGAGGCCCCCGACGGACAGGTAGTCGACGCCCGTGCCGGCGACCTCGCGGGCCCGGTCCAGGGTCAGGTTCCCGGTGGCCTCGAGCTCCGTGCTCGGGGCCACCGCGCGTACCGCGGCGACCACGTCGGCCAGCACGGGGGTCGGCATGTTGTCGAGCAGCAGGAAGTCCGCGCCCGCGGCGACGGCCTCGAGCGCCTGGTCGCGCGTGTCCGCCTCGACCTGGATCGCGACGTCCGGGAACCGCGCGCGCACCGCCTCGATCGCGGCCGTCACCGAGCCGGCCGCGGCGACGTGGTTGTCCTTGACCATCGCGACGTCGTACAGGCCCATGCGCTTGTTGGTGCCGCCGCCGCAGCGCACCGCGTACTTCTCGAGCGCGCGCAGGCCCGGCGTGGTCTTGCGGGTGTCGAGCACGCGGGCGCCCGAGCCGTCGAGCGCGTCGGCCCAGCGGCGCGTGTGGGTAGCGACGCCCGACGCGCGTGAGGCGAGGTTGAGCAGCGTGCGCTCCGCGACGAGCAGGAGCTGCACAGGGCCGGTGAGCTCGGCGAGCACGTCGCCGCGGGTCACGCGGGTGCCGTCGGGCACGCGCACGACGAACGTCGCGGGCGTCAGTCCCAGGCGCTCGGCCACCTGGCGCAGCACCACGGGCACGACGACGAGCCCCGCGACCACGCCGTCCGCGCGCGCGACCAGGTCGGCGGTGCCGGTCGTCGTCGGCGCGATCGTCGACTGGGACGTCACGTCCCGCCCCGGCGCGGGGCCGAGGTCCTCGTCGAGCGCCGTCGCGACCAGGCGCTCGATCGCGGTCTCGTCGGGGCCGGGGTCACCGGGCAGCACGCCCGGGCGGGCGGCAGGCGCGCCGGTGGGCGCGCTCGTCGGGTGCGTCATCGTCGTCCTCAGTCGATCGGGGTGCGGGACAGCTCCAGGCGGCCGTCCTCGCCCAGCCGGGCGTGCAGGCGCAGGCGCCACCGCTCGTCGGGCTCCGGGAAGTCGGAGCGGGCGTGCCCGCCGCGGCTCTCCTGGCGCGCGAGCGCGGTCGCCGTGAGCACGCTCGCGACCTGGTGCACGTTCGTCGTCTCCCACTCGGCCACCTGCGGGGCGGCGAGCAGCCGGTCGTCGTCGTGCCGCTGGTGCGCGTCGGTGGGGACCGCCGCCAGCCCGGCAGCGGCGCGGCGCAGGCCGTCGCCCGAGCGCAGCACGCCCGGACCGTCGGTCGCCAGGCGCTGCACGCGCGACCGCGACGCCGCGGCGACCAGCGCCTCGTCGCCCGCGCGCTGCACCGGGTCCTGGTGGTGCAGCGTGCCGACCGCGACCTGCTCGGTGATGTGCCGGGCCGCGCGGTGCGCGAACACCAGACCCTCGAGCAGCGAGTTCGACGCGAGACGGTTCGCGCCGTGCACGCCCGTGCAGGCGACCTCGCCCGCGGCGTACAGACCGCGCAGCGACGACCGCCCGACGAGGTCAGTGACGACGCCACCCGAGTGGTAGTGCTGCGCGGGTGCGACCGGGACCAGGTCCGTCGTGAGGTCGATGCCGTGCTCGAGCAGGCGCTCGTGGATCGTCGGGAACCGCTTGCGCAGGAACTCCGCGCCCAGGTGCCGCGCGTCGAGCCACACGTGGTCCGAGCCGGTCGCGGCCATCTGCCGGACGATCGCGTGCGCGACCACGTCCCGCGGCGCGAGCTCGGCCATCGGGTGCACGTCCGGCATGAACCGCACGCCGTCGGTGTCGAGCAGGAGCGCACCCTCGCCGCGCACGGCCTCCGAGACCAGCGTGAGCTGGCCCTTCACGCCCGAGCCCAGCCACAGCACGGTCGGGTGGAACTGCACGAACTCGACGTCGCCCAGGACCGCGCCTGCGCGCAGCGCCGCCGCGATGCCGTCGCCCGTCGCCTGCGGCGGGTTGGTCGACGAGCGGAACACCTGGCCGATCCCGCCGGTCGCGAAGATCACGGCCTTGCCGAGCGCCGCGCCCACGCCGTCGCGCTGTCCCTCACCGATCACGTGCAGCGTCACGCCGCACGCCGCGCCGGGCCGCCCGTCCGGTCCGGGAGGGCCGGTCAGCACGTCCAGCACCAGCGCGTGCTCGATGATCTCGATGCCCGGGTCCTCGCGGACCGCCTCGATCTGTGCGACGAGCGCGCGGGAGATCTCGGCACCCGTCGCGTCGCCGCCCGCGTGCACGATGCGGTCGGCGTGGTGCCCGCCCTCGCGGGTGAGGGAGATCTGCCCGTCGGGGGCGGTGTCGAACACCGCGCCGAGGCCCACGAGCTCGCGCACACGCGCGGGCCCCTCGGTCACGAGCACCTCGACCGCGCGCGGGTCGCACAGACCCGCGCCCGCGACGAGCGTGTCGGCCAGGTGCGCGGCGGGCGAGTCCTCCGGGTCGAGCGCCGCGGCGATCCCACCCTGGGCCCAGACCGTCGAGCCCGACCCGAGCAGGTCCTTGGTCACCAGCAGCACGCGCGGCACACGCGTGCGCAGCTCGAGCGCCGCCGTCAGCCCCGCGATGCCCGAGCCGACGACGATCGCGTCGACCTCGATCGTCCAGCCCGCCGGCGGCGCGACGAGCCGGGTCGCGAGCCGCGGGGGCGTGTCACCGGACGTCGCCTGCACAGGGTCCGACGAGGCCGCGTGCACGCCCGTCGTGGCGACGCCCGCCGTCGTCGGGGCGGTCGTCGTCACCGCGTGGCGCCGTGCGTGACGGGACCCTGGGCCTGCTCGTCGGACGCGGCGTCCCGCCGGTCGTCGGGACGCTCGTCGGACCGGTGCTCGACCGCGTTCCCGTCGACGACCGACTCGTGCGGACCGTGCGTGTGGGGCTCGCGCACACCGCACCCGGCGTGCGTGTGCGGCGCGCCGCGGTCCACCGCGTGCGGGTGGTCCACCAGGTCCCGGCCCTGCGCGAACGGCACGCCGCTCGGCAGGAGACCCGCGGCCTGGGTCCACTCGTCCGGCACCTGACCGGGGTCGTCGGACAGGTCGACGATCCGGTTGTCGGAGTCGACGAGCACGACGTGCGGCTCGTAGGTGCGGGCCTCGGCGTCGGACATGACTCCGTACGCGATGAGGATCACGACGTCCCCGGGGTGCACCAGGTGCGCCGCGGCGCCGTTGATGCAGATCTGCCCCGAGCCCGCCTCGCCCGCGATCGCGTACGTGGTCAGGCGCGAGCCGTTCGTCACGTCGACGATGTCGACCTGCTGGCCGGGCAGCAGGTCCGCCGCCGCGAGCAGGTCCGCGTCCACCGTGACCGACCCGACGTAGTGCAGGTCCGCCTGCGTCACCGTCGCGCGGTGGATCTTGCCGGTCATCATCGTGCGCATCAGCGTGGTCATGCCTCGCCTCCCAGCGTCACGCTCGTGTTGTCGATCAGGCGCGTCGTGCCGACGCGGGCCGCGAGCGCGAGCACGGCCTCGCCTGCGTGGTCGTCCGGGACCGGCGTGAAGTCGTCCGGGTCGACGAGCGCGACGTAGTCCACGTCCGTGACCCCGGCCGCCGCGAGCGCCTCGCGCGCCGCGGCGAGCACCGCACCCGCGCCGCCGTCGGACGCCTGCTCCCCTGCCCGCAGCGCCTGGGACAGACCCCGGGCGCGGTGCCGTTCGTCGGGCGACAGGTAGGCGTTGCGGCTCGAGAGGGCGACGCCGTCGTCGTCGCGCACCAGAGGCACGCCGACCACCTCGACGGGCACGTCCAGGTCGCGGACCATGCGCCGCACCGCGACGAGCTGCTGCGCGTCCTTGCGGCCGAACAGCGCGACGTCCGGACGCGTCAGGTGCAGGAGCTTGAGCACGACGGTCAGGACGCCGTCGAAGTGCCCGGGGCGGATCACGCCCTCGAACGACTCCCCCAGCGCACCGGCGCTCACGCGCACGACCGGGTCGCCGTCGGGGTAGACGACGTCGGGCTCGGGCGCGAACACCACGTCGTCGGGGCCGAGCAGCCCGGGGCCGGTGAGCAGCGCGAGGTCACGCTCGAGGTCGCGCGGGTAGCGCGACAGGTCCTCGCCCGCCCCGAACTGCAGCGGGTTGACGAAGATCGTCACCACCACCCGGTCCGCCAGCGTCCGCGCGTGGCGCACGAGCGACAGGTGCCCCGCGTGCAGCGCGCCCATCGTCATCACGACGGCACGCGCGTGCCGCGCTTGCGCCGCACCGGTGCTCGGCGCGCGCAGGGCGGCGTCGAGCTCCGCGCGGGTGCGCGCGAGCGTCGGGGTACCGACGGCGGTGGTCATGCGTCCTCCTGCGGGCCGGGCGGCCCGTCCTGCGGGTCGTCGTGCTGCTCGTCGTGCTGCTCGTCGCCCCGGGCGTCGTCGTGCGCGGACCCGGGATCGGCGCTGTGCTCTGACTGCAACGATCCCGCATCCGGATCGATGCCCGCGACCGGCGAGGACTGTGACGTACCCGACGCGAGCGCGTCGAGCACCCGGGCGGCGGCGTCCGCGGAGAGCAGCCCGGCGGCCAGCGCACGGGCGTCGGCGGCCCGCGCGAGCGTCCGGTAGGCCGCCGGGACGTCGGGTGCGCCCTCGACGGCGGCGAACGCGTCGAGCACCGCGAGGTGCTCCACGACCGTCCCCGCGTCGCCCCGGCGCACCGGCCCGGTCAGCGCGGCGATCGCCCCGCTCCCCCGTGCGTCCCGGCCCAGGACGTCACCGGGCGACTCGGCGCGCAGCGCACCGTCGAGCGCCGCCTCGAGCAGCGGCGTCAGCATCCGGCCGGGGTCGTCGACACCCGCCGCGGCGAGCGCCTGCGCGGCCTGCGCGACCAGCACGACGAGGTGGTTCGCACCGTGCGCGAGAGCCGCGTGGTACAGCCCGCGCGCGTCCTCGTCGAGCACGGTCGGCTCGCCGCCGATCTCCACGACGAGCGCCTGGCCGATCGGCAGCACGGCCGCCGGCGCGGTCACCGCGAACGGGCAGCCGATCAGGCGGGCCAGGTCGAGCGACGTCCCGGTGAACGTCATCGCGGGGTGCAGCGCGAGCGGGATCGCCCCGGCCGCGCGCGCGGGCGTCAGGACGTCCGTGCCGTACCGCCCGGACGTGTGCACGACGATCTGACCGAGCTGCCACGCGCCGGTCTCCGCGAGCCCGCGCACCAGGTCGGCGAGCGCGTCGTCGGGGACGGCGAGCACGACGAGCTCGGCGCGCCGCACGACCTCCTGGACCTCGAGCACAGGCACTCCCGGCAGCAGCGCCTCGGCTCGGTCGCGTGACGCCTGCGACACCGCGCTGACCCCGACGACCGGGTGCCCGGCCGCACGCAGCGCGTTGCCCAGCACCGCGCCCACGCGACCCGCGCCGACGATCCCGACCCCGAGCCGCCCCGGACGACGCTCGGGCGCACCCGGCGCGACGTCGGCCGGCCCGACGCTCACGACCTCTCCCGCATCCACTGCTCGGCACGCGCCGCGGCCCGCGCCGTGCGTGCCCGCTCCGCCTGCTCGTCGAGCAGCGCCGCGGCGACGCGGCCGTCCAGGTGGTCCACGCGCGGCGAGACCGGCCCGGGCGTCGAGTGCACGACGAAGCTCGCGAGCCCCAGCCGGCGCTGCAGCGGCCCCTGCTCGAGCCCGAGGGACTGCGTCCGCTCGTGCGGGACGACGTCGACCTGCCGGACCAGCCGGCCGGAGCGCGCGACCAGTGCTGTCCGCGTGACCCGCACGCCGTGACGACGCCACGCGATCGGGTCGACCCAGCGCGCCTGCCGGGGCGCGGGCGTGAACCCGCCCTCGTCACCGACGCCCGACAGTGCCGCGTCGACCAGCGCACGCGGGTCGGCGACGCCCAGGTCCGGCAGCACGAGCCACAGCGCGGTCGCTGCCTCGTCGCGCGTCGCCACCGGGTGCAGGACGGTCGCCCGCTTGGCGTCCTCGCTCGTCCCGTAGCCGGCGACGTTGATCTCGACGCGCCACCAGTCCGACCGTCGCCACCACAGCGGCTGCGTGAGGCGCACGGCCTGCACACGCCCCGGCGGCACGGTCTGCGCGCGCTGCTCGGTCAGGCCGTGCCGCAGCCGGATGCCGTCCGGCGAGACCGCCGCACGGAAGCTCGCGCCCGCGTTCACGCGGCCCCACAGCGCACCGCCGAACCCGACGAACGCGGGGAACAGCACCGCGAGGATCCCCACGTCACGCGACCAGACGGCGCTCACGACCGCGACCACGACCAGCACGACGAGCCCGACGACCGTCGCCGAGCGCAGCGTCGCCGCGAGCAGGCGCGGCATCGGCACCGCGTAGACCTCCTGCTCGGGCGCCTCCTCGAACGCGGGAGGCAGCGGCAGGGTGGCCGACGACGAAGCGACCGGGGTCTGAGCGGCAGGGATCTCCGCAGCGCGGGTGTCGCCGAGGGTCCCGTCGGCGAGGACGGCCTCGCCCGCCATCCCGTGCTGGCCGGTCCCGGGCGTGGTGCCGACCGCGGGGGCATCGCCGGGGCCGGCGGCGGGCTCCGGGCGGGTGGTCACGGGGGTGCCGACCGCGGCGGTCACCGCGCTCGGCGTCGTCGCGGCGGCCGACGACGGGCGCCGCAG
>NZ_LFKW01000019.1:0-21564 GCF_001040865.1 Cellulomonas sp. A375-1
CGGCGGGAGCCGCCGTCCGGACGGCGGCTCGGTGACCGGCGGGGGCATCAGCACGGCGGGCGCGACGACCCGACCGGGGCTGACCCCCAGGCCCTGGAGCACCGTGGGGGACGGGGTGGTACTCACGTGCTGCGACCTCCGTGTCGTGGTGCTCGCAGTGTGGCCCGCCGCCGACCACCGCCGCCACCCGGACACGCGGGGGGCGGCGGGCGGGCTGAGCGTTAGGCTGGTGGTGCTGCGACGGCCAGGTCGCGCAGGGCAGCTCCAGGCGCACGCGCCCGGAGCGGAGCAGAGCGGGAGTCGCATTGAGCAAGGCAGAGCAGATCCTCGCGGCGCTGGGCGGCGACGGGAACGTCGTCGACCTCGAGCCGTGCATCACGCGCTTGCGGGTCGAGGTCAGCGACGCCCAGCTCGTCGACGAGCAGGCGCTCAAGGCCTCCGGCGCGTTCGGCGTCGTGCGCTCGGGTCGCATCGTGCAGGTGATCGTCGGCCCGGAGGCCGACAACCTCGCTGCCGAGCTCGACTCGCTGCGCTGACCGGGCACCGGCCCGCCCACCCACGTCGATGAGCGAGCTGCGCATCCTCGCGCCCGTGCCCGGGGTCGTGCACGCGATCGGTCAGGTCCCCGACCCGGTGTTCGCCGAGCAGATCGTCGGGCCGGGCATCGCGATCCTGCCCGACCACGTCGCACGGCTCGACGTGGTCGCGCCGTGCGACGGCGTGATCGGTGCGCTGCACCCGCACGCGTTCGCGCTCGAGGTCGACGCCGAGCGCTCGGTGCTCGTGCACCTGGGCATCGACACGGTGAGCCTCGCGGGCCTCGGATTCGAGCTGCTCGTGCAGCGCGGCGAGACCGTCACGGCCGGGCAGAGGCTCCTCACGTTCTCGCCGGTCGACGTCGCCGCGTCCGGCATGTCGACGATCTGCCCCGTCGTCGCGCTGCAGGCCGACCCGGCCGCGATCCGTCTCGACGCCGCCGCGGGCGACCGCGTGAGCGCGGGAGACCCGCTCCTCACCTGGAGCTGACCCCCGTCACCTGGAACTGACCCCCGTCGGCTGGACCGGCGAGACCTCAGCTCGCCGGCGGGTCCTGGCGCGGCGTGCGCAGCGCGTCGTCGAGCGGGGTGTCGTGCGGGTCGCGCGGTGCGTCGTCGGCGGACCGCTCCTGCGGATCGCGCGGTCCGTCCTCGCTCCACGGGTCCTGCGGGTCGCGCCCGGCGCCGTCCACGGACGGGTCCGGGGTGGCACGTGACGCGCGGTGCGTCGCGAGCGCGTCGCGCTGACCCGCGAGCGGGACGTCGGCTTCCTCGAGCACCCGGCGCGCCGCGGCGCGCAGCGCCCGCGCGACCTCCCACTGGCGGGCCGGGGTCGTGCGCAGCCGCATGCGCAGCGTGATCGCCTCGGCGGTGAGCCGCTCGATGCCCGTGATGGTCGGCGCGCCCTGCACGGCCGGTCCGACCTGAGGGTCGGCCGCGACCTGCGCCGCGGCCTGCTCGAGCAGCTGCTGCACCTGGTCCAGGTCGGCGAAGTAGTCCACGTCGATCTCGACGACCGCGGTCGACCAGCCCTGCGTCTTGTTCCCGACGCGCACCATCGTCCCGTTCGGGACGTACCAGAGCGTGCCGTCGCCGTCGCGGACCTTGGTGATCCGCAGCGTGACGGCCTCGACCGTGCCGGTGGCCGGGCCCACGTCCACCACGTCCCCGACGCCGTACTGGTCCTCGAGCAGCATGAACATGCCGGTGAGGAAGTCCTTGACGAGGCTCTGCGCCCCGAAGCCGAGCGCGAGCCCGACGATGCCTGCCGAGGCGACGAACGGCGCGATGTTCACGCCGAGCGTGTCGAGGATCAGGAAGACGGCGATCGCGCCGACGAGGACCGCGGCGGACGAGCGCAGGACCGAGCCGAGCGTCCGGGCGCGCTGCGCGCGACGGGCCGTCGCGAGCGGGTCGACCTTGAGCAGCGTCTGGCCGACGCCGGACCCGCCGAGCGGCTTGAGCACCCCGCGCTCGGTCACCGGGGTGCCCTCCGCGATGTGCTCGGTCACCCGCCGGATCGCTGCGCGCAGCAGCATCAGCACGAGCGAGCTGACCACGACGATCACGAGGATCGTGAGCGGCACGCCCGTGAGCCAGTCCCACCACGCGGCCGGCGAGAGCTCAGCCGGAGGGGCGACGGGGTCGGTGGTCCCGCTGGGGGACGGCGCGGGCTCGCCGACGACGCCCGCCCACAGGGCGCTCATCGTGCCTCCTGCCCGACGAGCACCTCGTCGCCGCCGAGCACGGACGGCCCGACGAGGGCGGCCGCGTCGACCAGACCGGTCTGACGCCCGACGAACTGGAGCTGTTCGACGCTGAGCCCGATCGTGCGCGACAGCGCGCGACCGCCGTGCCCGACCCCGGTCTCGCGCCGCACCAGCACGGGGGCGTCCTGCCACGGCGCGGACGTCGCGTGCTGCAGCGCGGCCGCGAGCTTGCGCGCGTGCAGCGGGTCGACGCGCGTGTCGCCCTCGAAGACCGTGAACAGGGTCGCGGGGTACGCGGTGCCGTCGGTCACGCGGTGGTAGGGCGAGTAGCCGAGCAGCCAGCCGAGCTCGGTCGGGTCGTCGGCGTCGCCGTACTCCTCGGTCCACGTCACGCCCAGGCCGAACCGCTGGTAGCGGACCATGTCGAGCAGGGGCGCCGAGCACACGGCCGCGGCGAACAGGTCCGGCCGCTGCGTGAGGGCCGCACCCACCAGGAGGCCGCCGTTGGACCCGCCCCAGCACGCGAGCTGCGCGGGCGTGGTCCAGCCCTCGGCGACGAGCGCCTGCGCCACGGCGTGGAAGTCGTCGAACACGTTCTGCTTGTGCTCGCGCATCCCCGCGCGGTGCCAGTCCTCGCCCTCCTCGCCGCCGCCGCGCAGGTTCGCCACGACGTACACGCCGCCCGCCTCGACCCACGCGAGCGTGCTCGCCGAGTACGCCGGGTCGAGCGAGATCTGGAAGCCGCCGTAGCCGTACAGGATCGTCGGGCGCGGGCCCGTCGGGCGTCCGTCGTCGTCCACGAGGTCCGCGCGCGCCACGACGAACGCGCGCACGACCGTCCCGTCGGGCGAGGACACGGCGACCTGGCGCACGCGCACGTCCGGCACGTCCGCGACGACGCCGGGCGCCGCGGCCCACAGCGTCACCTCGCGCGTCGTGGCGTCGAACCGGTGCACGCGGGGGACGGTGGTGTGGTCGGTGTAGGAGAACCACACGTCGGGTCCGCCCTCGGGACGGGTCATCAGGCCCGAGACGGACCCGAGCCCCGGCAGTGCGACACGGCCGGCGTCGTCGGGCAGGCGCTCGCCCGTCGCGGGGTCGTGCACGGTGATCTCGGAGACCGCGTGACGCCGCCAGGACGCCAGGAGCAGCCGGGGCGTGGTGTCGTCGCCCCCGCCGTCGGTGAACGCGACGTCCTCGAGCACCGCGGTCTCGTCCTGCGCGACGAGCGTGCGCCAGTGCGTCACGCCGGGCTCCGTCGGGTCCGTGACGACGACGCGGCCGCGCGGGGCGTCGAGGTCGGTGTGCACGTACAGGCGGCCGTCCCGGCCGACCCACGCGCCGCTGCGCGCGTCGAGCCCGACCGCGACGTCGACGAAGACCGGGGCGTGCGCGGGCGAGGCGTGCAGGTCCGCGATCCACACGTCGTTGCGTGGCGCGGTCCCGGCCGACGCGGACACGACGAGCCAGCGCCCGTCGCGCGAGACGGACACGCCGTAGTAGTTCGTCAGGTCCAGGCCGTCGCCGAACACCTCGACGTCCTGCTCGGCGGGTGTGCCCACGCGGTGCAGCCACACGCGGCGGTGGTACTGGCGCTCGTCGTCCGGCAGCAGCTCGGGTGCGAGCCGGCGCACGTAGAAGAACGCCTCGCCGCCGGGCAGCCACGCGACGGGGGAGTAGCGCGCGCGGTCGATCGGCCCGTCCACGACCTCCCCCGTGGCGACGTCCAGCACGCGCAGCACCGACTCCTCGGTGCCGCCCGTGGACGTCTGGAACGCCAGCAGCGAGCCCTCCTTGGACGGCTGCCACGCGTCGAGCGTGGTCGTGCCGGCCGGGTCGAGGGCCATCGGGTCGACGAGCACGCGCTCGACCTCGGCGGCCGGCGCCCCGGTCGCGTCCGTCGCGCCCGGACCGGGCTCGACGACGACCACGACCGCGTGCTCCTGGTCGCCCGCGCGCCGCGAGAAGAACCGTCGCTCGCCGCGCCACGCCGGAGCGCCCACGAACCCGGCGCCGAGCAGTTGCTGCAGGCGTGCGGTCAGCGCCTCGGTGGCGAACGGTGAACCCTGCGCGACCCGCGTCGCGCGGTACTGCGCGTACAGCTCGTCCTGCGCCCGGGACCAGGCCTGGGTCGCCACGGCATCGGCGTCCTCGAGCCAGCGGTAGGGGTCGGCCACGGTGCGGCCGTGCAGCTCGTCGCGGTGGTCGTCGCGGTGCGCGGCCGGGTACGTCGCGGGAGGCGTCATGGTCCGCAAGGTTACGACGAGCGACGGTGTGCGCGACCGTCCGCACGGCCGCCCGAGCGAGACTCGCACGGTCCCGGCACGGGGCCCGCGCCGCGCGCGGACGGCTCTGGCAGGATCGTCGTGTGGTCGACGACTCCCCGGCACCCTCCGACGCGCTCCTGCGGCTCGCCGCCGCGCACGGGGTCGTGCCCGACCACTGGGGGTTCCACGGTGACCTGCGGCGCGCCTCGTCGGCGACGCTGCGCGCGGTCCTCGCGGCCCTGGGGGTCGACGCGAGCTCGCCCGAGCGGATCGACCTCGCGCTCGCGCACGTCGACGACATGCCGTGGCGGCGCGTCGTGCCGCCCACGACCGTGGTGCGCGCCGGGCGGGAGCAGCACGTGCCGGTGCACGTCACGCACGGCGACCCGGTGCACGTCTGGCTCGAGCTGGACGCCGAGGCGGGCGGCGGTCGGCGCGACCTGGGGCAGGCGGACGTGTACGTCGAGCCCCGCACGGTCGACGGCCGGCAGGTCGGGCGCGCGACCTTCGTGATCCCCGGCGACCTGCCTCTGGGCTGGCACTCGATCCACGCGACCGGACCGAGCGCGGCCGCGCGCGGCGTCGTCGTCGTGACGCCCGACCGGCTCGAGCTGCCCGCCGGGCTGCGCGACGGACGCGCCTGGGGCTACATGGCGCAGCTCTACTCGGTGCGGTCGCGGCGCTCGTGGGGCGTGGGCGACCTCGCGGACCTCGCGGACCTCGGCTGGCTCGCGGCGCGCGAGACCGGCGCCGACTTCCTGCTCATCAACCCGCTGCACGCGGCCGAGCCGGTCGCGCCGCTCACGCCCTCGCCGTACCTGCCGAGCACCCGACGGTTCGTCAACCCGATCTACGTGCGGCCCGAGGCGGTCCCCGAGGCCGCCTACCTCACCGCTGCCGACCGCGCGCTCGTCGAGTGGGCCGCCGAGTCCGTGCTCCCGCTCGACCTCGAGGCCGGCCCGATCGACCGCGACGCGGCGTGGACCGCCAAGCGCACCGCACTCGACGTGATCTTCGCCCACCCGCGGTCGCAGCCGCGCGAGGCCCAGCTCGCCGCGTTCGTCGCGGAGCAGGGACCCGGGCTGCGGACGTTCGCGCTGTGGTGCGCGCTCGCGGAGAAGTACGGCAGCGAGACGATCCCGCCCGAGCTCGCGGACCCGGCGTCGCCGGCGGTGGCAGCCGAGGCGGAGGCGCTCGCGGACCGGGTGGACTTCCACGTCTGGCTGCAGTGGGTGGCCGACGAGCAGCTCGCGGCGGCGCAGCGGGCGGCCCGCGAGGGCGGCATGAGCATCGGGATCATGCACGACCTCGCCGTCGGCGTGCACCCCGCGGGTGCGGACGTCTGGTCGCTCGGCGACGTGCTCGCGCGCGGCGCGACCGTCGGTGCGCCTCCGGACATGTACAACCAGCAGGGCCAGGACTGGTCCCAGCCGCCGTGGCGGCCCGACGAGCTCGCGCGCGCGGGCTACGCGCCGTACCGCGACATGCTCCGCACCGTGCTGCGCCACGCGGGCGCGATCCGCATCGACCACGTGATCGGCCTGTTCCGGCTGTGGTGGATCCCCACCGGCGCCGCGCCGGGCGACGGAGCGTACGTCCGCTACGACCATGAGGCACTCGTCGGGATCCTCGCGCTCGAGGCGCGCCGTGCCGGCGCGATCGTGATCGGCGAGGACCTGGGCACGGTCGAGCCGTGGGTGCGCGACTACCTGTCCGAGCGGGGCATCCTCGGCACGTCCGTGCTCTGGTTCGAGAACGGTCCCGACGGCCAGCCGCTGCCCGCCGAGCACTACCGCCGGCTCGTCCTGGCCACGGTCACGACGCACGACCTGCCGCCCTCGGCGGGGTACCTCGCGGGCGAGCACGTCGCGATCCGTGAGCGGCTGGGTCTGCTCACGGATCCCGTGGCGGTGGTCCGCGCGCAGGCCGAGGCCGAGCGTGACCGGATGCTCGCCGCGCTGCGCTCGCGCGGCCTGCTCGGGCCCGACCCGTCCGAGCGGGAGGTCGTCGAGGCGTTGCACCGCTACGTGATGGCGACCCCGTCGGTGCTCGTCGGCGTCGCGCTCGCCGACGCGGTCGGGGAGCGGCGCGCGCAGAACCAGCCCGGGACGGACCAGGAGTACCCCAACTGGAAGGTGCCGCTCGCGGACTCGGTCGGGCAGGTCGTGCTCGTCGACGACCTGTTCGCCAACGCGCGCCTGCGCAGCCTCGCGGCGGTCCTCGACTCCTGAGGCTGGGTCGCCGGGCCCGCGCCCGACGATGGTCCTGCCGCTGTGCCGGGCCGGCCGGGCCCGAGCGTGCTGCTCAGGCCCGGCCAGGCAGGCTCCCCCTGCGGTCAGGCGCGGCGGCGGTCGGCCTCCTGCGCCGCGAGCGCGCGGCGCACGCCGTCGCGTGACTCGATGACGAGACGGCGCAGCGCGGGCGGGGCGTCGACGTGCGACTCGAGCCACGCGTCGGTGTGCGCGAGCACGTCGGCCCGCTCGTCGTCCGCGAGCGTCGTGGGGTAGAGGCCCACGACGACGTTCTGGGCGATCTCGTTGGTCTTGTCCTCCCACACGGTCGTCAGCGCGTCGAAGTAGGGGCCGACGAACGGCAGCAGCAGCCCCCGGTCGCGCACGCGGGTCAGGCCCGCGATCGTGGCGACCTGGATCGCGTTGGGCAGGTCGCTCTCGACGGCTGCCGCCCACGCCGCCGACTTCGCGGCAGGGGTGGGGATCGCGGCCCGGGCTGTGGCGGCGGCGCGCTCGCCGGTCGCCGTGGGGTCGTCCGCGAGCTGCGCGGCGATCTGCGTCTCGTCGGCGCGTCCGCCGGCCACGAGCGCGGTCAGCAGCTCCCAGCGCAGGTCGGTGTCGATCGTCAGGCCCTCGAACGAGGTCCGGCCGTCGAGCAGGTCGGCGACCGCGTCGAGGTGCTCGGCGGTCGTGGCGCGCGCGGCGAAGCCCTTGACGAGCTGGAGCTGCAGGTCGGAGCCTGCGGCCGCGCCGCGGGCGAGCTCGAGCAGGCGGTCGGCGGCGGCCAGCGCGGTCGCCTCGCGGTGCTCGGGCGCGACGTAGAGGTCGAGCGTCGTCGTCAGCTGGCGCAGCAGGACGAGCACGACCGTCGAGTCGGTCTCGTGCGCGAGGTTGCCCAGGATCAGGTCGACGTAGTCGCGGCCCGGCGTCTCGCCGTCGCGCGTCGCGTCCCACGCCGCGGCCCAGATGATCGTCCGGGGCAGCGAGTCGTCGAAGTCGGACAGGTGCTCGATCGCCGCGGACAGCGACAGCTCGTCGAGCCGGATCTTGGCGTAGGCGAGGTCGTCGTCGTTCACCAGGACCAGCAGCGGGCGCTGGTTGCCGAGGAACGCGGGGACCTCGGTGCGCGGCCCGTCGATGTCGAGCTCGGCGCGCTGCGTCCGGACCAGCCGGCCGTCCACCAGGTCGTACCCGCCCACGGCGATGCGGTGCGGCCGCTGGACGGGGTGCTCGGCGGGGACCTCCTGGAGGATCGCGAACGACGTGACGATGCCGTGCGTGTCGACCTCGATCGAGGGGCGCAGCAGCGTCACGCCCGCCTTCTCGAGCCACAGTGCGGACCACGGCGACAGGTCGCGGCCTGAGGTCGCCTCGAGCTCGGTGAGCAGGTCGCGCAGCTCGGTGTTCCCCCACGCGTGCTTGGCGAAGTACGCCTGGACGCCCGCGAAGAACTCGTCCTGGCCCACCCACGCGACGAGCTGCTTGAGCACGCTCGCGCCCTTGGCGTAGGTGATGCCGTCGAAGTTGACCTCGACGTCCTCGAGGTCGCGCATGTCGGCGACGATCGGGTGCGTCGACGGCAGCTGGTCCTGCCGGTAGGCCCACGACTTCTCGAGCGAGGAGAACGTGGTCCACGCGTTCGTCCACCGCGTGGCCTGCGCGGTCGCGAGCGTCGAGGCGTACTCCGCGAACGACTCGTTGAGCCACAGGTCGTCCCACCAGCGCATGGTCACCAGGTCGCCGAACCACATGTGCGCGAGCTCGTGCAGGATCGTCACCGCGCGGCGCTCGACGGTCGCCTCGGGGACCTTGGAGCGGAACACGTAGCCCTCGAGGAACGTGACCGCGCCGGCGTTCTCCATCGCACCCGCGTTGAACTCGGGGACGAAGAGCTGGTCGTACTTCGCGAACGGGTAGGGCGCCGCGAACTTCTCCTCGTAGAACGCGAAGCCGCGGCGCGTGACGTCGAGGATCTCGTCGGTGTCGAGGTACTGCGCGAGCGACCCGCGGCAGTACACGCCGAGCGGGATCTCGCGACCGTCGGAGCTCGTGAGCGAGCCGTGCTCGTGGTGGTACGGCCCGGCGACCACGGCGGTCACGTACGACGACAGGAGCGGCGTGGTCTCGAAGGTCCACGTGGCCGTGCCCTCGTCGCGCCCGCCGTTGCGGTTCACGCCGTCGGGGACCGGGACGGGGTCGCCGACCTGCGGGTAGTTCGACACGACGACCCAGTGCGCCGGGGCCGTGACCGTGAACGTGAAGGCCGCCTTGAGGTCGGGCTGCTCGAACACCGCGAACACGCGGCGCGAGTCCGCGACCTCGAACTGCGAGTAGAGGTACACCTCGTCGTCGACCGGGTCGACGAACCGGTGCAGGCCCTCGCCGGTGTTCATGTACGCGCAGTCCGCGACCACGACGAGCTCGTTCTCGGCCGCGAGGCCGTCGAGCTGGATGCGGGACTCGGTGAACACCTGCGCGGGGTCCAGCGCGCTGCCGTTGAGCGTGATCTCGTGGACCGTCGGCGCGATGAGGTCGACGAACGTGCTCGAGCCGGGGATGGCCGAGAACCGCAGGACCGTCCGGGACGAGAACGTCGTCGGGCCGGTCGTCAGGTCGAGCGTCACGTCGTACGTGTGCGTCGTGACGGTCGCGGCGCGGTCGCGCGCCTCGGCTCGCGTGAGGTTCTCGGCGGGCACGGGGGCTCCTTCGCTCGGGGTGCAAGCTGCGCACGGCCCCGGTTCGGGCCGTGCGCCGATCATCCCACGCGTGCACGCGCGGACCCGGCGCGGCGTCTCGCCCGGTGAGGCGGCGGGAATGCCCGCGGCACGTGCGCGATTGTGGCTGACGACCGGCGATCGCCGGCCGCGCCGCGTCTGCGCGCGATCGAGCTGCTGCGAACGGAGACCTTGTGAGCGTCACGCCCGTCGTCGACTTCTGGTTCGACCCCGCCTGCCCCTGGGCGTGGATGACGTCCCGCTGGATCGACGAGGTCGCCGCCCAGCGCGACGTCGAGGTGCGCTGGCACGTCATGAGCCTCTCGGTGCTCAACGAGGGCCGCGACCTGCCCGAGAACTACCGGCGGCTCATGGACGAGTCCTGGGCGCCGGTGCGCGTGATCGTCGCGGCCGCGCGCGACCATGGCGACACCGTGATCAAGCCGCTGTACGACGCGATGGGCACGCGCCGCCACCCGGGCGGTCGCAGCGACACCGCGGCGATCATCGCCGAGTCGCTCGAGGAGGTCGGGCTGCCCGCCGAGCTCGCCGCGGTCGGCGGGACCACGGACGTCGACGACCTGCTGCGCGCGTCGCACGGTGAGGCGATCGCGCTCGTCGGCGACGAGGTGGGCACGCCCGTCGTCGCGATCGACGGCGTCGGCTACTTCGGTCCCGTGGTGACGCCCGCGCCGACCGGTCAGGCCGCGCTCGACCTGTTCGACGGGCTCGTGCTCATGACGCGCGTGCCGGGCTTCTACGAGCTCAAGCGCACGCGGACCTCCGGCCCGATCCTCTGACGCGTCGGCTGGTCGGGGTGCGCCGAGCGCCCCGACCAGTGCGACTGGCACGCCCCGTGCCGGTGGTGTGATGCTGTCCCGGCACGTCCCGCACCGGCGGGCCGTCGGCGCTGCGACGAACGCGCGCGGGCCACGTGCGCACACCACAGGAGGCACAGGCGATGGCGACGCAGCGGACGATCCGGACGTGGATGGCCGTCGACGCCGTCCTCGTGGTCGTGCTGCTCGTGCTCGTCGTCGGCCGCCTCGCGGGCGGTTCCGGCACCGACGACCAGGCCGGCCCCTCCGCGTCGCCCACCGTCCAGGTGCAGGGCCCGACCGCGCCCTCGACCGAGCCGGTGAGCTTCCGGCTGCCGAGCGGAAACATCGCGTGCACGCTCGCCCCGGGCGGCGTGACCTGCACGATCGCGAGCTTCACCTACAGGCCCCCGGCCGTCGCCGGGTGCGACGGCGACACCGGGCACGTGCTCGTGCTCAACGCCGACGGGTTCGCGTTCGACTGCGTCAACGGCCCGGCCCCCGCGGTGGCGGGCGACGACGTGCCCGTCCTCGAGTACGGCTCTCAGGTCACCTCGGGCGCCTACACCTGCTCGAGCGCGACCAACGGCGTGACGTGCACCGACGACCAGGGCGTCGGCTTCGTCCTCGCGCGTGCCTCCTGGCGAGAGCTGCCCTGACCCGAGGGCCGGGCAGCTCCCGCCGGCGACACCTCACCAGATGCGCACGCGCTCCTGCGGCGCCAGGTACAGGGCGTCGCCCGGCTGGACGTCGAACGCCGCGTAGTACTCGTCGACGTTGCGTACCACCCCGTTGCAGCGGAACTCGTCGGGCGCGTGCGGGTCGGTCGCGAGGCGGCGGATGACCTCCTCGTCGCGGCCCTTGGTGCGCCACGCCTGGGCCCAGCCCAGGAAGAACCGCTGCACGCCCGTGAGCCCGTCGATGACGGGGGCCTCCTCGAGCGGGCGTCCCAGCGCGATCCGGTAGGCCTTGAGCGCGATGGACAGCCCGCCCAGGTCGCCGATGTTCTCGCCGATCGTCAGCGCGCCGTTCACGTGGTGCGACCCGCCGAGCTGCGTGGGGGAGAACGCGTCGTACTGCGCGATCAGCGCGCTCGTGCGGCGCTCGAACTCCGCGCGGTCGTCGGCGGTCCACCAGTCCTCGAGGCGGCCCGTCCCGTCGTACTTGCTGCCCTGGTCGTCGAACCCGTGCCCGATCTCGTGCCCGATCACGGCGCCGATCGCCCCGAAGTTCACCGCGTCGTCGGCGTCGGCGTCGAAGAACGGCGGCTGCAGGATCGCCGCGGGGAAGACGATCTCGTTCATGCCCGGGTTGTAGTAGGCGTTGACCGTCTGCGGGGTCATGAACCACTCGTCGCGGTCGATCGGCTTGCCGATCTTCGCGAGCTCGCGATCGAGCTCGAACGCGTTCGCGCGGCGCACGTTCCCGACGAGGTCACCGGCCGTGACCTGCAGCGCCGAGTAGTCGCGCCACTTCGCCGGGTAGCCGATCTTCGGCGTGAACGCGTCGAGCTTGGCGAGCGCCTTGGCGCGCGTGTCCGGACCCATCCAGTCGAGCGCGGTGATCGACTCGCGGTACGCCTCGACGAGGTGCGCGACGAGCTCGTCCATGCGCTCCTTGTGCGACGGCGGGAAGTGCCGCGCGACGTACACCTCGCCGACGGCCTCGCCGAGCACGCCCTGCACGAGCGAGACGCCCCGCTTCCAGCGGTCGCGCAGCTCCTGGGCGCCCGTGAGCGTGCGGCCGTAGAAGTCGAAGTTGGCCTCGACGATCTCCTGCGTCAGGTACGGCGCGCGGTCGCTGATCACGTGGTACGAGAGCCACGCCTGCCAGTCCTCGAGCGGCGCGTCGGTCCACAGCTGCGCGAAGCCACGCGCGAAGTCGGGCTCACGCACGACGAGCTGCTCGAGCGCGCCCTGCGGCGCCCCGAGCGCCTGTGCCCACACGGGCCAGTCGAAGCCCGGCGCGCTGGTGGTGAGGTCCGCGAGCGTCGTCGGGTTGTAGGTCAGGTCCGCGTCGCGGTCCTTGACGACGTCCCAGTGGTGGGCCGCGAGCTTCGTCTCGAGGCCGACGACGCGCGCGGCGAGCTCGTCCGCGTGCTGCGCGTCGGTCGCGACGCCGCCGAGCCGCAGCATGCGCGCGACGTGCGGGGCATAGGCCGCCAGCACCGCGGCGTACTGCTCGTCGCGGTAGTACGCCTCGTCCGGCAGGCCCAGGCCGCCCTGGTTGAGGTAGACGACGTACCGCTCGGGGTCGTCGGCGTCGTTGTCGACCCACATGCCCACCGCGCCGCCCGCACCCGTGCGCTGCAGCGCGCCGAGGACGCCCGTGAGCTCGGCCTGCGAGGTGGCGCCGGCGACGAGCGCGAGGTCTGCGCGCAGCGGGTCGGTCCCCGCAGCCTCGATCGCGTCGGTGTCCATGAAGCTTGCGAACACCGCGCCGATCTTGGCGCCGACGCTCGCGGTGCCGGGCTCACCCGCCGACTGCTCCTGCGCGGACTGCTCGGCGTCCTGCGCGCCGAGGTCGGCGATGATGTCGCGGACCTGCTCCTCGGCCGCGTCGTGCAGCGCGCGGAAGGTGCCGTCCATCGCGCGGTCGGCCGGGATGACGTGCTGGGCGGCCCACCGCCCGTTCACGTGCCGGTACAGGTCGTCCTGGGGGCGGACGGTCGGGTCGAGGTCGGTCAGGTCGAGGCCGCTTCGCGTCATGTCGACAGCCTACGGACGACGGCGGGTGCACCCGCGCAGGTGCGGCAGGATGAGGCCATGCGTATCCACATCGGTTCCGACCACGCCGGTTTCGAGCTCAAGGTCGCGCTCGTCGAGCACCTGCAGGCCGCAGGGCACGACGTCGTGGACCACGGCGCGCACGAGTACGACGCCCAGGACGACTACCCGCCGTTCTGCTTCGCCGCGGGCGAGGCCGTCGTCGCGGAGCCCGGCTCGCTCGGCGTCGTGCTCGGCGGCTCGGGCAACGGCGAGCAGATCGCCGCGAACAAGGTCGTCGGCGTGCGCGCCGCGCTCGCGTGGAACCAGGCCACCGCGACCCTCGCGCGCCAGCACAACGACGCGAACGTGATCGCGATCGGCGCTCGCCAGCACTCGGTCGACGAGGCGCTCGAGCTGGTCGACGCGTTCCTCGCCGAGCCGTTCAGCGGCGACCCCCGGCACCAGCGCCGCATCGACCTCCTCGCGGAGTACGAGGCGCGCTGACGCCGGGGGGCGGCCCGGACGCTCAGCGTCCGGCGGGCCTCAGAACACCCAGCTGCAGACGGGGGCGAGCGGCCAGCCGAAGGCCGCCGCCGCCGGCAGCAGGGTGCCCGGGGTCACCTCGGTGACCAGGCCCGCGCTCGCGAGCGCGGCGAGCGAACGCCCGCCGAGGTACGCGGCACCGAGCTCACGCACGTCGAGCCGCAGGTCCGGCTCGTCGTCGGTCGTGGTCACCTCGGCGGGGTAGCCGTCGGCGCCCGCCTCACCGGTCGTGAGCCGCCAGCGGCCCGCGTTGGCAGGAAGGCGCGCGTCGGTGACCTCGAGGACGAGGTCGACCGGCGCGCTGTACCGACGCGCGGTGAGCGCGGCGGGCAGGTCGAGCAGGCGGACCCAGATGTTGTCCGCGATGCGCGGGACGGCACCCCGGGGATCCACGAGCAGCCCGAGCAGCGGGTCGTCGGCGGGGAGCATGCCGCTGGAGACCTCGGCCGTGAGGTCGAGGTCCAGCACGAACGACCACAGGCGGTGCGCGGCGGCCGCGTCGGTCGCGACGGCCTCCCGGATCAGCACCGGGTAGCGCGGCCCGGGGTCGGCCCACGTCTCCTTGCGGCGCAGCAGCGCGTAGGCGCGCGGATCGCCCGCCTCGTCGTGCACCGTGACGATGCGCAGCGGCTCGCCGCCGTCGCGCCACGCGGGCGGGTCCACGACGCGACCGCGGCGCATCGCGTCGGTCGGGCGCGTGACCCAGCCCGGCCGCCCGGCGCCTGCCGCGACGTGCACGGCGTGCACGAGGTCGGTGTGCTTGTCGGGGTCGGCCGAGTCGAAGCGCACGGTCAGCGACTCGCTGCCCGGCACGTCGCGCAGCTTCGCGCCGCGCGGGATCTTGACCCGCACGTCGTGGGCGGCCGCGCCGTAGCCGAACCGCCCGTAGATGGCCATCTCCGCGGCGAACAGCGCCGAGACGGGCTCGCCGCGCTCGAGCGAGCGGGCGAAGTGGAAGTCGATCATGGCGGACAGCAGCCCGCGCCGGCGCTCGTCGGGTCGCACGCCGACCCACGTCAGGCCGGAGCAGGCGACCTCGCCGCCGGGGACGGGCAGGTCGAAGTCGTAGGACGCGTGCACGGCCGCCAACGTGCCGTCGGGGCGCTCGACCGCGGCGGTGCGGTCCCAGGGGAGCTGGTCGGGGACGATCTCGCTCGTCTTCTCGTCGGGTTCGAAGGCGAACGCGAGGTGGTCGACGGCGACGAACTCCTGCTTGCGGTCGTGCGGGACGGCGACGGTGCGGTATCCGGGCGGCAGAGGCGTCATGGAGACATCGTGGCCCGGCCGGGGGGCTGTCGGCACGTCCTTATCGAGCGGCGTCCGCGGTGTCGTCGGGGAACCAGATCGCGCGCCGCAGCGCGACGCGTGAGCCGTCCGCGACCAGGGACGTCCCCTCGGCGCGCAGCTCGACGAGCGCGCGCTGCAGGTGCCGTGCCGGCGGTGCGCCGGAGGCGTTGACCACACGCCACCACGGCACGCCGCCGCCGGCGCGTGCCATCACCTGGCCGACCTGACGCGGCCCGCCGCGCGCGGGCTCACCCGCGGCGACGAACCGCTCGGCCACGACCTCGGCCACCGTGCCGTACGTCATCGCGCGCCCGGCGGGGATGGTCGCGACGAGGTCGAGCACGGCCTCCAGGTACGCGTCGTCCACGGCGTCGAGTGTGCCGGACGTGCCGGCCTGTCCGCGTGCGGCGCGTCAGTCGCCCTGCAGGACGGCGGCGACGGCCGGCAGCGTGCGCGGGTCGCCCTGGACGACGAGCGTCGTGATCGCGGTCGAGCGCCACGCGGGGAGCTGGGCGCGCACGTCGTCGGGCGTGCCGACGAGCGCGACGTCCCGGACGAGCTCGACGGGCACGGCCGCGGCCGCCCGGGCCTTGTCGCCGGCGAGGTAGTGCGCCTGGATCTCGTCGCACACCTGCGCGTACCCGAGCCGGTCCAGCACGTTGCGGTGGAAGTTGGCGCCCTTGGCGCCCATCCCGCCCGCGTACAGCGCGACGAACGGGCGGATCTGCTCGGCCGCGGCCTCGACGCTCTCGCCGAGCACCACCGGCACGGGCGCGACGACCTCGAAGCCCGCGGGGTCGCGGTCGTCGGACCGTGCAGCGAAGCCGTCGGCCAGCAGCGCGCGGTACTCGGCGTCCATGCGCGGCGAGTAGAACATCGGCAGCCAGCCGTCCGCGATCTCCGCCGCGAGAGCGACGTTCTTGGGCCCCTCGGCGGCCAGGTGGATGGGCAGGTCCGCACGTAGCGGGTGCACGGTGGGCTTGAGGGCCTTGCCCAGGCCCATGCCCTCGTCGGACGGCAGCGGGAGGCGGTAGAACGCGCCGTCGTACGCCACCGGGGCCTCGCGCGCGAGGACCTGGCGGACGACTGCGACGAACTCGCGCGTGCGGGCCAGCGGGCGCGGGTACGGCTGGCCGTACCAGCCCTCGACCACCTGCGGCCCGGACGCGCCGAGCCCGAGCACGAACCGGCCGCCCGACAGGTGGTCGAGCGTGAGCGCGGCCATCGCCGTGGCGGTCGGTGTGCGGGCCGAGATCTGCGCGATCGCGGTGCCGAGCCGCACGCTCGTCGTGCGCGACCCCCACCACGCGAGCGGCGTGAACGCGTCCGAGCCGTACGCCTCGGACGTCCACACGGAGTCGAAGCCGAGGCGCTCGGCGGCGATCACGGTCTCGAGCGCGCCGGGCGGCGGGCCCGCGGACCAGTACCCCAGCGAGTAGCCCAGTCGCATCCCGGCCTCCAGTGACGTCGTCGTCGCGCCGCAGGCCCTGCGGCGCGGTCAGGTTACCGGTCGGTACTTCTCACGCGCGTGCGCGGTCCGCGAGCGTGTTGAGCAGCGCGGCCGCGGTCGCGGCGTCGTCGACCGTCACGACGAGCACACGCCCGCCGGTGCGGTGCACCTCGACGGCCTGCCCGGCGCGCAGCGCGAGCGCCGAGCGCCCGCCGCGGCCGAGCCGGTAGCCCCAGCCGCCGAACTCGCGCAGCGGGCGGACGTCCACGACGGCGGCACGCTCGACCTCGTCCAGGGGGACCCGCACCGTCGGCCAGCCGACGAGCGAGCGCGCCTGCAGGCCCTTGTCGTCGACCGTCACGCGCCACACGAGCGTCACCGCGAGCAGCGCTGCGAGGATGACGGGCACGACGAGCACGGGCCAGGCGCCGAGTGCGACGACGAGCACGACCGACGCCGTGATCGCGACCACGGCGCTCACGACCGCGGCGGGAGCCGTGACGGTGCGGCTCCACGCAGCGCGCTGCGTGGCGGACAGGGGCACCCGCGGGGCGTCGGGGTCGACGCGTGCGCTCGTCGGCAGCGGCGCGTCACGCGGGACGAGCAGCGCCGCGGCGATGCCGACGGCCAGCGCGCCGAGCAGGGCCCCCACGATCGTGCCGCCCACGCCGGGCGCCTGGGCCGCGTCGGCCAGCCCGCGCTGCGCCGAGAGCGTGCCGAGCAGGATCAGCGCGAACAGCGTGCCCAGGCCGGCGGAGGTCGCCACGGCGATCCGGCGCATCGCGCCGTCCCGGCCGGCCCAGAACGCCATCGCCCACGCGCCGACGCACAGCACGAGCCCGAGCAGCAGCGGGGCGAGCGCCCCGCCGAACGAGGAGAACCCGTCGGGGCCGTCCGTGCCCCAGTGGGTCGCGACCGGGTCCGGCAGCTCGTGGCGCCACGAGAGCGCGACGAGCGCGCTGCCCGCCAGGAGCGCGACGGGCAGCACGAGGCCGAGCAGCGTCGAGCTGAGCCGGTGGGGGACCGGGGTCCGGACAGGGGTGGCCAACGCGGTCATGGGGGGTCAGTCCTCCGGGTTCTGGTGGAAGGCGTTCTGCAGCAGGGCGACCGCGACGGCCGGCGACACACCGGCGGTGCGGGCGGCGTCGACGAGGGCCGCGACGGGCGCGGCGAGAGCGGTGTAGTCGGGGTGCGCGGAGATCACCGCGCCGCGGCCGCGGCGCAGGTCGACCAGGCCCTCGTCGCGCAGGTCCTGGTAGGCGCGCAGCACGGTGTGCACGTTGACGTCGAGCGAGCTCGCCAGCACGCGTGCGGGCGGCAGCCGGTCGCCCGTGTGCAGCTCGCCGGCGGACACGGCAGCGCGCACCTGGGCGGCGATCTGCGTGAAGAGCGGCTCGTCGCGCGCCGGGTCGATGGTCCAGAGCATGCGAACAGCCTACTTGTTACCCAACAACTAGAACAAGTGCCGAGCAGGCGGGGAGTACGGTCGCGTGTCGTGGCGCAGATCCAGCACGTGACCAGGCTCGCGGCCTACGGCCTCGTCGAACGGGAGGGCCTCGTGCTCCTGGCGCGCGCGGGCGCCAGGTCCGACCTCCCGGGGACGTGGTGGCTGCCCGGGGGCGGGGTCGAGCACGGCGAGCACCCGGAGCAGGCGGTCGTGCGCGAGCTGCAGGAGGAGACGGGACTCGCCGTCCGGGTCGCCGGGGAGCCGGCGATCCTGTCCGACCTGCTCGACATCCGGGCGCGCGGGATCCTGATGCACTCGGTGCGGCTGTGCTACCCGCTCGTCGTCGAGGCCGGCGAGCTGCGCGCCGAGGTCGACGGCACGACGGACGACGTCGCCTGGGTGTCGCGCGAGCGCGTCGCGTCCCTGTCGACGCTCCCGTTCGTCAGGCGTGCGCTCGGTCTGCCGGCACCGGACCCCGGCCGTGTCGTCGTGATCGACGCCGGACGGCTCGTCGACGAGGGTCCGGACGGCGACTGAGGCACCGCGCGCCCTGGACGCGCGACGTCAGATGTAGATGGCCGGGTCGTCGATCTCGGCGTCGAACGGCGCGGCGACGGGGCGCAGGCGGACCTGGGCAGGGACGCCCACCGCGATCGCGCCCGCGGGCACGTCGTGGATCACGACCGCGTTCGCGCCGACCTGCACGTCGTCGCCGATCCAGACGGGCCCGAGGATCTTGGCGCCCGCGCCCACCACGACGTTGTCGCCGAGCGTGGGGTGACGCTTGCCCTTGCGCATGGCCTTGCCGCCGAGCGTCGAGCCGTGGAACAGGACGACGTCGTCCCCGACCTCCGCGGTCTCGCCGATCACCACGCCCATCCCGTGGTCGATGAAGAGCCGACGCCCGAGCCGCGCGCCGGGGTGGATCTCGATGCCCGTCAACGCCCGCACGAGCTGCGACAGCAGGCGCGCCGGGAGACGCAGCGACGGCTCACGCCACATCGCGTGCGCGACGCGGTAGGTCCAGACGGCGTGCACGCCCGGGTAGGCGAGGGCGACCTCGAGCGCCGAGCGGGCCGCGGGGTCGCGACGGCGCGCGGCCTCGAGGTCCTCGCGGAACGTGGCGACGAAGTGCTGCAGCGAAGGCATGGGACCTGGCTCTCGGGGGACGAGGGGGTGAGCGGGACGGGCGCGCCCCGGCCGCACGCGGCGGCCGGGGCGCGTGCCGCTCAGTCGAGCAGGTCGGCGTAGAGGATCGTCGACAGGTAGCGCTCGCCGAACGACGGGATGATCGCGACGATCAGCTTGCCCGCGTTCTCGGGACGCTCCGCGAGCTGCTTCGCGGCGGCGAGAGCGGCACCCGAGGAGATGCCCACGAGCAGGCCCTCCTCGGCAGCGGCACGGCGGGCGAACGTCACGGCCGTCTCGGCGTCGATGTCGATGACCTCGTCGTACACCGAGGTGTCGAGGATCTCCGGCACGAAGTTCGCGCCGATGCCCTGGATCTTGTGCGGGCCGGGCTGGCCGCCGTTGAGGATCGGCGACTCGGCGGGCTCGACGGCGACGATCGTGACGTCCGGCTTGCGCTCCTTGAGCACCTGTCCGACACCCGTGATGGTGCCGCCCGTGCCGATGCCCGCGACGAGGATGTCGATCTGGCCGTCGGTGTCGGCCCAGATCTCCTCGGCCGTCGTCTTGCGGTGGATGGCGGGGTTGGCCTCGTTCGCGAACTGGCGGGCCAGGATCGCGCCCGGACGCTCGGCGACGATCTCGTTGGCGCGGTTGACCGCACCCTTCATGCCCTCGGAGCCCGGCGTGAGGATGAGCTCGGCACCGAACGCCCGCAGCAGGGCGCGGCGCTCCTTCGACATGGTCTCCGGCATCGTCAGGACGACGTCGTAGCCGCGCGCGGCGCCGACGAACGCGAGGGCGATGCCCGTGTTGCCCGACGTCGCCTCGACGATCGTGCCGCCCGGCTTGAGCTCGCCCGACGCCTCGGCCGCGTCGATGATCGCGACACCGATGCGGTCCTTGACCGAGCTGGCCGGGTTGTAGAACTCGAGCTTGCCGACGACCGTGGCGGGAGCGCCGTCGGTGATCTTGTTGATGCGGACCAGCGGGGTGTTGCCGATGAGCGCGGTCGCGTCGTCGTAGATGCGTGCCATGGTTCCTCTTCGGTCGAGCCGACGCGGGTGCGGCGGCGGATGCGGGGGACTTGTCTGACGGGTACGAGCGAGAGCGGAGCTCTCGGGTGGCTGCGCCGGCGGTCGACGCCGGGGTGCGGACGGGCCGCCGGGGCGAGCGCTGGCGCACAGGACACGCCCACCGGGGAAGGGTGTCGTCGCGCGGGAGCCAGCGCTCTACCGACAGCGACAACAGGGCGCCACGAAGGCGCGCAGCGAGGAGGCAGGGGCGGACATCCGCTCGCTCATGCTCTCCTCCAAGGGCGGTCCGGGGACCGCAGTCGTTGGTGACCGTAGCGTCAACGCCATACCGGGCGCAAAGGTTCCCGCGCCTCGGACGCAGGTCAGGCGGCCCGGGCCGGCGCACAGCACGACGCCCGCCCCGGGGGTCCCGGGGCGGGCGTCGGTTCCGCAGCGTGCGGCGGGTCGCAGAGCGGGAGGCGGTCAGGCCTTCTTCTCGGCGGTCAGCGTGATGACGGTGCCGACGGGGACGACTCCCTCGATCGGGTCCTGGCCCACGACGAGGTACACCGTCTCGGGCTCGGGCGTGATCTCGTTGCCGTCGGCGTCGACGACCTTGGTCTCGAGCCCGCGCAGACCCAGCGTGTCGATCGCGGTCTGGAGCTGGATGTGCGTGACGTCGAGCACCTCGGCCTCGGTGGGCGCCTCGGTCGCCTCGGGCGTGGCGGCCGCGCTCGAGGTGGCCCCGGCGGTCGCGGTGGTGTCGGTGGTCGCGTCGTCGGACGAGCAGCCGGCCAGCAGGAGCGTGGCGGCGGCGGCGAGCGCGACAGCGGTACGAACGGCAGACGACTTCATACGGAGAGATCCCCTTGGAACGATGCGTGTGGACGTCGCGGCGCGAGGCGCTGCGGTGCGGGCTCGGCGGCCCGGTTCGCTTCGACCCTAGGCATGACCACTGACACCTGTCGCCGGGATATCGGGCGATCCCGGACGATCGCGACCGTCTCGCTCGTCACACCTGGGCGCCCGCGCGCCTCGGCTGGGTCCTTCGTCCGCCGACCCGCGTCCGGTATCCGGGTTGAGGCGCAGGTCAGCGCGGTGCGCCGCGGCGCAGGGTCGCGGTGTCCTTCGCGGTGTCGTACGCCGTGGCCACGCCCACCGCGAGCGGGAACTCGATCGGGAAGCTCCCGAAGAGCAGCCGCCCCGCGGCGGTGGCCGCCTCGACGACCGCGTCCGCGACCGCCTCGGCGAACGGCGCCGGGCAGTGCACGACGAGCTCGTCGTGCAGGAAGTACACGAGGTGCGGCCGCCCGACGAACGGCGCGCGGACCGCGCCGGGTGCGTCCTCGTCGACCCCCATCGCCCACAGCCGGCGCCGGAGCTCGGCGATCCAGCACAGCGCCCACTCCGCCGCCGTGCCCTGCACGACGAAGTTGCGCGTGAAGCGCCCCCAGGCCCGCGTCTGGGCGCGGGCCTGCGACTGGGCGCCGTCGCTCGCGTCGGGGTCGAGCGCGTCGGCCTGGACCTGCAGCCATGCCGCGCCGGGTCGCGGGGAGCTGCGGCCCAGCAGGGTCGAGACGATCTCGCCGCGCTCACCCGCGCGCGCGGCCTCCTCGACCAGGCCCGTCGCACGCGGGAACGCCTGGAGCAGTCGCGGCAGCACGCTCGCGCTCGCACCCGTGGTCCCGCCGTACAGCGCGCCGAGCATGC
>NZ_LFKW01000002.1:0-12878 GCF_001040865.1 Cellulomonas sp. A375-1
CGCCGGCCGCGCGTGGCGGGGACCAGCGCCGCCAGGGCTGAACCGCGGTCGCCGGGTAGCCGCCCGTTGTCGTGGCCGCCCGCGGGTGCGAGGGTGACCGCATGGTCTCCCACGCGCCCGCGACGCCGCAGACGACCGCCGCCCGTCCCGGCTGGGTGCTCGGGCTGTGGGCGCTCGCGGGGCTGTGCCTGTCGTTCGTCGTCAGCGTCCTCGGGGTGTTCCTCGTGCCCGTCGGGCTCGCGCTCGTCGTCGTGCTGGTCGTGCGTCGCCGTGCGTCCGGGTGGCCCGCGGCGCTCGTCGGTGCCGGCCTGCTGCCGCTGTGGGTGGCGTGGGAGAACCGCGCGGGCCCGGGCGAGGCGTGCACGTCGACCGCGACGAGCCAGAGCTGCACCGAGCTGTTCAGCCCGTGGCCGTGGGCGGCGGTCGGCCTCGTCCTCGTCGTGCTGGGCGTGACGCTCGTCGTCCGGACCGGTCCGGCCCGACGAGACCGCGCGGCCTGACCCGCACCGCCGCACGCCCGCGCGAGACCACCCGACCAGGCGACTCGCCGGTCGCGACGCGCCCTGACGCGCGCAGAGCGGCCTTTGGTCCCAGGCGCCGCCCCGCCGCGCAGGAGTAGGTCTAGGGCATCACAAGGAGGTGATGCCGGTGTTCTCCATCGGGGCGAAGCCGGGTAAGGGCAAGTTCTTGGACGCGTGTGGTCACACCGTCGAGCTCAACGACGACGAGGCGCTCCCGCCGTGCCCGCAGTGCGAGCACAGCGCCGAAGTGAGGTGGTGGAGACTCATCTGAGCCGGCGCCCGCCGCCCGGCGTGACACCCGGCGTCCGGCGAGCGGTTGCTGCGCCGCGCGGTGGCTGAGGTCAGGCGATCGGCCAGACCTCAGCCATCGCCGCGTCGAGCAGCTCGGCCAACGGGCGCTCGCCGTCGCAGGCGACCCACGCCTCGCGCGCCGACTCGAAGCACGCCACGGCGACGGCGGCCTGGATCCTGACGGTCTGCTCGGCCTCGTCCGGCCTGCGCTGCTGGATCGCGGCGACGAAGCCCTCGCGCCAGAGTCGCATCTTGAGCATGTGGCGGCCGTACAGGTGGGGCGTCGTGTACAGCAGGCGCAGCAGGGGGAGCGCGAAGTCGTCGGTGGTCGTGCTCTCGACGAAGGCGTCGAGGGCACGACGGATCGCGATCCAGGTGGGCTCGTCGGCCGGCCTGTCGACGAGCAGCTGCGTGGTGTGCGTGCGCCAGTGCGCCGACAGGCGCTCGAGCACGTCGTCCTTGGTCGAGAAGTACCGGAAGAACGTGCGCTCGGACATCCCGACCGCGGCCGCGATCTTCTCCACGGGGGTCTCGTCGAAGCCGTTCGCGATGAAGAGCTCGATCGCCGCGCGCGTCACCTCGTCCTGAACGGCACGGCGCTTGCGGTCTCGCAGCGAGGTCTCCTGGTGGGGCATAGGTCTCACTTTAGAGCAAAGGGGTGCAGATTTCGCCCGTTCGTGTCATATTTGTCAGTGACTGACAGATCGGGACGGCCGGTACACCGTCCCGCCACGACGAGGGCGGTCCGCACGCCGCCCCGGGGGGAGACACCATGACTGACGCACGCCTTGACGAGGCCGAATTGCTGACCCCGCACGAGGTCGCGAGCCTGTTCGGCGTCGACCCGAAGACCGTCACGCGCTGGGCGCGCGCCGGCCGGCTCACCGCCATCCGCACCCTCGGCGGCCACCGCCGCTACGCGGGCGCCGAGGTCCGCGCTCTCATCGCCCCCCGCACGTCGCCCCGCACCCTGTCCGCGTAAGCGCAGCCTGGGCCCAGCGCCTGCCGCGGCTCTCCGAGCGAGCGGTGGGAACATCGGGCGGGGTCGAATCGTTCTTGTCGACGCCATGAAGAAACGATACGAAGAGCTCGAGACCGAAGACGGCGTGACCGTCCGCTACCGCCGGCACGACAACGGCGGCGGACTCGTGGCGATGGCCGCGACCGTCGATCCCACCACCTATGTCGCCGAGACCGCCTGGGTCGACCCGGGCGCGACGATCGGCGGCGGAGCGCACATCGGGGCCCACGTCTGGGTCGAGCCCGGTGCGGTCGTCGGACCGCACGCGCAGCTCGGCACGCACGTGCACGTCGGGCGCGGCGCCGTGATCGGGTCGGACGCGCGGCTCGCGACGCGCGTCTCGGTCGGAGCCGGCGCGCACGTCGCGGACGACACACGTGTCCCCGCGGAGGCGGTCGTCCCCGCACGGACACAGGTCACCCCCGCGACCAGCCACACGCTCGCCGCCTGAGGCGCCGTGGCGCGGCCTGACCGGCCGTTCGCGGCGCGTGCGCGTCACAGGTCGGCGAGGGACCCCGGCGGTGCCGGGCGACCTCCGGCCACCCACGCCACGGCTGCGACGAGCGCGATCGCGGCGACCGCAGGCAGCACCGCGGCGCCGACGACCGCGGGGTCGAGCATGTCGGCCGTGCCCGCGTAGGCGACGGCGGTCCAGCCACCGAGGACCCCGACGCCCACGCCGACCGCCGTGGTGACCAGCACGGGCGCGGCCATCTGCGTGACCGCGACGACGCGCATGGCCCGCCGCGGCGTGCCGATCGCACCCAGCGCGGCGGTGGTGCGCCGCCGGGACCACCAGACCTCGAGCAGGCACACGACCAACGCGGCGCTCACCAGGCCCGTGCCGACGGCCAGCCCCGCCCGGACCACACCCGTCTGCTCGTCCGCGTAGGCCACCAGGTCGGCGTCGTCCGCGCCCGCCCGCAGCACCAGCTCCGGGAGCAGGCGGTGGATCCGGGACGTGACGGCAGCCGCGGTCTCGTCGGACACCGCGAAGGTCACCCACCCGGCGTCGAGGCCCGTCCACGGTCCGTCGCTCGCGTCCGCGCCCGTGCGCTCGACCGTCGCGACGCTCAGGCCGAGGCCCGCGAGCGCGTCCCGCTGGGCCGCGGTTGTCGTGGACAGGTCGACCTCGATACCCGCCGAGGGTCCGTGCGCGTCGCGGTCGAGCGCGACCAGCAGCCCCGTGCCGTACGCGCTCGTCATCACGAGCACCGCCGCGAGCGCGGCGCACCTTCCCGTCGCGTGCGCGTGCCAGCCCGCGCCGCGCAGCCCGAGCCGGACGTCGGGCCGGGTGGCGCGCGCAGCGAGCCGGTCGGCGAGCCACGTGGTCACCGTGTGGACCGCGTGCGGTGCGGCGACCACGACCGCGAGGGCCGCGGTGCAGCTTGCGACCATCGAGGCCACGACCGCGGAGTCCGGGGCGCCCTGGTCGCCCGGGTGCGACGCGAGTCGGACGCACAGCCACGCCAGGCACGCCGCGGCGGGCACGCCGAGGACGTAGCCGAGCAGCGCGACGCGCGGGCTCGGCAGGCGGTGCTGCCGGGTCCCGCCGGCCTGGGAGCGCATGGTGCGCCGCGCGACGACGAGCACGACGAGCGCGACCGTGACGGTCAGCAGCACCTCGAGGAGCACCGGCACGGCGCCCTGCTCGGGGAACCAGCGCCGGCCGAGCAACCCGCAGGACCCGAGCCAGGGGTGCACGACGCGCGCGGCGGCGACGCCCGCGCACGCGCCCACGACGGCGACGGCCGCCATCTCCCACCCGAAGACCCGCGCGCACCGGCGCGGGCTCATCCCCGCGAGCACGAGCGCACGCGTGCGGGCCACCCGGGCACCCGCGCAGGCCCGCACCCCGAGCGCGAGGAGCAGCGCCGCGGGGCACACGACGAGCACGGTGATCTCGGTCGCCCGCACCCTCGCCGGGGTCGAGGACGTGACCACGGGCCCGCCGAACGCGATGACGGGCTCGGCCGGCAGCGGCGGCGAGCCCGCGGGCAGCACCGTCCAGGACACGAGCTCGTCAGGGCCGGTCAGGCCTGCCGCGCCGATGTGCTCGGGTACGACGCCCGGCACGCTCACGTCCGGGTGCTCCAGCAGGGCGCGGCTCAGGGCGGGCGACACGATCGTCTCGCCCGGGCGCGGCCAGCGCACGAGCCCCGGAGGCAGCGGGGCGTCGTCGCGGGTGCCCGTCACGACGGCGTGCGTCCACGGCCGACGCCCGAGACGGTCGTCACTGACGAGGACCCGCAGCTCGGACGTCGTGGGTGCACCGGGCCCCGCCACGACGCGCGTGCGCGCCGCGGCGGCCGAGGCCGCGTCCGCGCTCACGCGCGGCACCGTCGTCCCGACGAGCACCCCGAGGACCGCGAGCGCGACCCCGACGGCGAGCACGGTGAGCCGCACGGCCTCCGTGCGACGGCCCCCGCGCACGAGCCGAAGCGCGAGCCGCAGGTCACCCACCTGCTGCTCCGACACCCGCCGCGACCCGGCCGTCGACGATGCGCACCTGCCGCGCGCAGCGCGCCGCGACCTGCGGGTCGTGCGTGACGAGCACGAGCAGCGAGCCGCACCGCTCGACCTGCTCCAGGAGAAGGTCGAGCACGATCTCGCGGTTGGTGGAGTCGAGCGCGCCCGTGGGCTCGTCCGCCAGCACGACCGACGGTCGGGCGGCGACGGCGCGGGCGACTGCGGCGCGCTGCGCCTGCCCACCGGAGACCTCGCTGGGCCTGCGGCTGGCGCACGTCGTGAGCCCGAGCTGCGCGACGACCTCCGCGACCCGGTCCCGCACACCGCGCCTGCGCATCCCGGCGAGCTCGAGCGGCAGTGCGATGTTCTCCTGGAGGCTGAGCTCCGGCACGAGGCCCGAGGACTGCAGGACGAACCCGACCTCCCGCAGCCGGAGCTCCGCGCGCTCGTCGTCGGACAGGCGGTTCAGGTCGCGACCCGCGACGACGACCCGTCCGCGCGCAGCGGGCTGCAGGCCGCCGAGCGCGTTGAGCAGGGTCGACTTGCCCGCACCGGACGGCCCGGTGACGGCGACCGTGGTCGCAGCCGGCAGCGTGAGGTTCACGGACGACAGCACGGGCTGCCCCCCGAGGTCGACGCACAGGCCCTCGACGACGAGCGCGTTCGTCGCGGGATCGTCCACTAGCGGTTGACCACTCGAGACTTGCACTCGTCCCAGAGGACCTTCTCGTGGCAGAGCTGGAGCGTGAACTGGTCGGCGTAGCGCACGTCGCCCGGGCTCAGGGACTTCGCGAAGTTGACCGTCTCGGTGCCTGACTTGTCCCAGATCGAGACGTAGCCGTAGCCGTCAGACTTGGCCTGCAGGTGCGCGTCTCCCTTGGTCACCGAGAGGGTTCCAGTGATGCGCGTGTAGTACAGGCAGGACCCTTGCACGCAGTCGTGGGCTCCGTAGAAGAAGTTGTAGCTCCCGTTCGTCACGGTTGCACCGGTGACTGAGATGCTGGCGTACGACCCGGAGCTCGCTGCCTGCGCGGCGGCTGCTCCGATTCCCGTCAGCGCAACCGTGGTCAGAATGATGGCGATGTGCCGTCGCATGCTTCCCCCTGTGTTCGGTTGAGGTCTGCGCCCAAGGCGTAGAGCTCGGCTCCAGCGCGCGCAGCTGCGCTGAAACCGGGAGGAACGTAGCAGAACAGGGTCCCCGCTCGGGGGCGCTATGACCAGCAGGTTTGCTGGGAAGAGCTCTGAGCAGGCGCGTCGGTCGGGTGCTTCGGCTCGCCCGACGGGCGCGGCGCTCCTGACCTCCCACGTCGGGTGGGGCGCACCTACAGCGCGATCAGTCCCGTGAACAGCGCGACGAGGCCCGCGGCCGCGCCCAGCAGGGAGACGGCGAGCACGACGCGCTCGCGGGGGGAGAACCAGCGACGGCCCTGCTCGCCGCGCGTGAGGACGAACAGCACGGAGGCGGGCGCGTAGACGACGAACACGACGAGCAGGTGGTCGATCCCGGCCGCAAACAGCAGCCACGCGGTGTAGAGCGTCGCGAGCGTCGCGACGACGAGCTGGCCGCGCGGGCTGCGGTCGCGGCGGAGCAGTCGCACGCCGTACGCGGCGGCGAGCAGGTAGGGGATGAGCACGAGCGCGCCGGTGAGCTCGAGCGCGAAGTCGAACGCGCGCTCCGAGGCGAGCGTGAGCAGCAGCACGGCCTGGGCGAGCGCGGTGGACATCAGGAGTGCGGGCACGGGCGCGTCGTGCTCGTTCGTCGTGCGCAGGAACCGGGGCATGTCCCCGTCGCGTGCCGCGACGAACAGCACCTCGGCGGCCATGAGCGTCCACGCGAGGTACGCGCCGAGCACGGATACGACGAGGCCCGCGGAGACGAACGTGGTGCCCCACGAGCCGAACGCGGCGTCGAGCACGCCGCCCATCGACGGCTCCTCGAGCTGCGCGATCTCGTCGGCCGGCAGGATCCCGTAGGACACGATCGTCACGGACGCGAACAGCGCGAACACCGAGCCGAACCCCAGGAGCGTGGCGCGCCCGACGTCCTGGCGGCGGCGCGCGTGGCGCGAGAACGTGCTCGCGCCCTCGACGCCCAGGAAGACGAAGACGGTGACGAGCATGGTGCCGCGCACCTGGTCGAGCAGCGTGCCCGAGCCGGGCGAGCCGCCCCAGTTGTCGGCGAAGACCGCGGGGTCGAACGCGACGACGGCGAGCACGACGAACACGACGATGGGCACGAGCTTGGCGACGGTGACGACGCGGTTGACCGCGGTGGCCTCCTGGATGCCGCGCCGGACGATCGCGAAGAACAGCCACAGACCGGCGCTGCCGACCGCCACAGCGAGGAACGTGTCGCCCGAGCCGAGCGCGGGGAACACCGCGCCGAGCGTCGAGGTGATCAGCACCCAGTACGTCACGTTGCCGACGCACGCGGACGCCCAGTACCCGAACACGGAGAAGAACCCGAGGTACTCGCCGAACCCCGCCTTGGCGTAGGCGTACACGCCCGCGTCGAGGTCGGGCCGGCGCACCGCGAGCATCTGGAACACGAGCGCGAGCATGAGCGTGCCGGCGCCCGCCACGCCCCACGCGACCAGCGCGCCCGCGGCGCCCGTCGACTGCGCGAACTGCCGGGGCAGCGAGAACACCCCGGCGCCGACCATCGACCCGACGACGAGCATCGCCATGGTCGGGACGCTCAGCGTGCTCCGGGTGGGCGCGGTGGTGCCCGCGGTGGCCATGACGTTCATCCAACACCCGGCTCCCGGGCGGCCGCTGAGACGTGCGACCTACCGTGCGGGCTCCGGCCCGTGGCATCCGTTGCGTCGATCACCTGGGTCCCTCGGCCGTTGACCTGGGGTGCTGTGCCACTCGGGTGAGGGAGCGAACGGCACCTTCGTGACATTCTGCGAAATCATGGACTGGACGGTTGACCAGCAGCTCAGGTATGACGCATGATGACTCCCGACGGTGCGCATCGCCTGCCCCCTGCGCGGTGCGCACCGTTCTTACGTCCGAGAGGCGGCCGCGATCATCCGCGGCCGCCTCTCGCGTCTCCGGGCCCGGTCGCCGAGCGGGGCCGTATCGATGCGAGCCGCGCGATCATGCGGATCGTCACCACTGAAGGCGGACAACTCGTGCGCCCTCGGCGCGTCACGGCCGAGCCTGACACGCCAGCGCTTACCGTCGCAGAGTGACCGTCCCCGCGCGTGCCTCTGCCACGGGAGCCGGCTCGGACCACGGGCCCGGCCCTGACGAGGCCGACCCCACGACCACCCCGACCGCCGGACCCGCCTCGGGCGACGCGTCGTCGGCCGACGAGCAGACCGGCGGACCTGTCGCGCTCGTCGAGCCCCCGTCCGACGCGGAGCTCGTCGAGAGCGCGCTCGCCACGTGGCGCGGCTCGCTCGTGGAGGCCGCGGGCGGCTCGACGCTCGCGGACATCGACCTGCTCGGCGAGGCCGCGCTCGACCTGTCCGCCGCGCACCCGTCAGGCATGGCGCAGCTCTTCGCGGGGCGCGAGACGCGCCTGTCGAACCTCGTGCGCGAGGGTGCGGCGCTCTCGGCCGCACGACGACGAGCCCGCGCGGTCGGCTCGCGCGCAGCGGCCTACGAGCAGCGGTACGGCATCGCGCCCACGTCGCTCGCGATCGGCGTCGCGACGTGGACGGAGCGCACCGCGGGTCAGGTGGGGCAGGACGACGTCGTCGCCCTCGCGAGCGTCACGCGCGCGCAGTCGCCCGCCGCGTCGCCCGACCAGGCCCCGGCCGAGCCCCGCCGGCTGCACGCGCCCGTGCTGCTGCGACCCGTCGCGCTGCGTGCCCGCGGCACGGGGGAGAGCGACTACGAGCTCGCGCTCGAGCCGTCGCTCGAGGTCAACCCGGTCCTGGCCCGCGCCCTGCGCTCGCGCGGGGCCCTGCTCGACCCCGCGGCGGTCGCGCGCGGCGCGTTCACGCCAGGCGGGTTCGACCCGCGCAGCGCGCTGCAGCGGCTCGCCTCCCTCGGCGAGGCCGTGCTCGAGGACTTCGCGATGACCGAGCGCGTCGTCGTCGGCACGTTCGTCCACCCGGGCCAGGTGCTCGTCGACGACCTCGACAACCTCGCCGCGGGCGCCGCGCACCACGAGGTGCTCACCGCGCTCGCGGGCGTCGAGGCGGACCTCGCGCGCCTGCACCAGCCACTGCCCGCCGTGGTCGAGGGCGACCGGGACCCCGCGCACGAGCGCGGCGTCGGCGACCTCGACCCCGCGCAGCAGCACGTGCTCGACGTCGTCGCGACCGGGTCGCACCTGTTCGTCGACAGCCCGACGGGTGCGGACGAGTCCGGGACCATCGCCGCGATCGTCGCCGACGCCGCAGCCGCCGGACGCACCGTGCTCTACGTGCCCGGCCACCGGCGGGCGGCCGTCGCGCTCACCGAGCGGCTCGCGGCGCACGGCCTGCACGACCTGCTGCTCGACATCGCGCCCGAGGCGGGCTGGCGCACCGCGGCGACCCGCCGCCTGCTGGGCGCGATGACCGTCGAGGCGCCCGTCGTCGACGTGCGCGGCGTCCAGGCCCTGCGCTCGGACCTCGTGGGCCACCGCGAGGCGCTGCGCGGCTACGTGACGAGCCTGCACACGTCCCGCGAGCCGTTCGGGGTCTCCGCCTACGACGCACTGCAGCACCTCGCGCGGCTCACCTCGACCCGGCCCGCACCCCGCACGAGCGTGCGGCTCACCCCCGACGTGGCGAGCGCGCTCGACGACGCCACGCGCTCCCGCCTCGCGGCCGACCTGCGCCGCGCGGGGGAGCTCGGGGCGTACTCCGTGCGGCCGGGGGACACCCCCTGGTACGGCGCGGACCTGCGCACGCACGCCGACGCCGACGTCGCGCGTCGTCGTCTGACGCGCCTGCTCGACGACACTCTCCCGCGCCTCGCCGAGCGCAGCGTGCAGGTCGACACCGAGACGGGCCTGCTGCCCGCCGAGACCGTCGACGCCTGGGGCGAGCAGCTGCGCATGCTCGACGGCGTCCGCGCGTCGCTCGACCTGTTCCTCCCGATCGTGTTCGAGCGGACCGCCGCCGACCTGGTCGCCGCGACCGCGACCAAGCAGTGGCGGGCCGAGCACGGCGTGACCATGGGCTTCTGGCTGCGGCGCCGGCTGCGGCGCCAGGCACGCGACATGGTGCGTCCCGGACGCCCCGTCGCCGACTTGCACGCCGCGCTCGTCGAGGTCCAGGCGCGCCGCGAGATCTGGCAGGCCCACTGCCCGAGCGGCGGCTGGCCGCGACTGCCCGAGGGGCTCGAGGCGCTCGAGAGCGAGTACCGGGGGATCCGGGAGGACCTCGAGGCGCTCGACGAGGTGCTCGCGACGACCCCCGCAGGCGCCGGTCTGTGCGCGACTCCGCTGACCGCGCTCACCGAGCGGCTCGCGCGCCTGCGCGGCACCCAGGACGCGCTCGAGACGCTGCCCGACCGCACCGGGCTGCTCCACGGCCTGCGCGCCGCGGGCCTCGGTGACCTCGTCGACGACCTCGCCGAGCGGCGCGTCGCACCCCAGGCCGCACCCGCCGAGCTCGAGCTCGCGTGGTGGAGCACGGTGATCGAGCAGATCCTCGCGCAGGACCCCGCGCTCGCGGGCTACGACGGCGAGACGCTCGGGGCCATGACGGCGCGCTACGCCGAGCTCGACCGCGCGCACGTCGCGAGCCTCGCGCTGCCCGTCCGGTCCGCGGTCGCGGCGCAGGTCAGCGCCGTGCTGCGCCGGCACCGCGAGCAGGCCGAGGAGCTGTTCGCCGAGCTCGTCGAGGAGCGCATCACGTCGCTGCGCGACACGTTCGCGCGCTACCCCGACGTGGTGCGGCGGCTGCGTCCCGTGCTCGTCGCGAGCCCCATGCTGGTGCCGCAGGTGCTGCCTGCGTCCCGCACCGTCGACCTCGTCGTGCTCGGTGCCGCGGCGCACCTGTCCACCGAGGTCGCGCTCGCCGCGCTCGCCCGGGGGCGGCAGGTCGTCGTCGTCGGCGACGCCCGGTGCGCGTCCGGCAGCGCGGTGCGCGAGCTCGCGGCCGTCCTGCCGCGCGCCACGCTGCGCGCCGACTCGGTCGCGCGCGACCCGTACCTCACCACGTTCCTCGCCGAGCACGGGTACGGCGACGCGCTCGTCGCGACGCCGCTGCCCACGAGCCGGCCGCTGGTGCGCCTCGAGGTCGTCGACGGCACCGGCATGCCCGGGCAGACGTCCGGGGTGGTCGAGACGACGACCGCCGAGGTCGCGCACGTCGTCGACCTCGTGCTCGAGCACGTGCTGAGCCGCCCCGAGGAGTCGCTCGCGGTCGTCACGGTCACGCCCGCGCACGCGGAGGCCGTCCGCGAGGCCGTGCTCGACGAGGTCCGCACCAACCCCGCGCTCGCCGCGTTCTTCGACCCCGCGCGGCCCGAGCCGTTCGTCGTCACCGACCTCACGGGCGTCGCGGGCCTGCACCGGGAGGCCGTGATCCTGTCGCTGGGCCTGGGGCGCACGCCGCACCGCCGCGTGCTGCACACGTTCGGCGCCCTGTCCGGCCCCGGCGGCGCCGCGCTCCTGCTCGACACGCTCGGCTCGACACGGCACCGGCTCGTCGTCGTCTCGTGCTTCGGCGCCGACGACCTCGACACCGAGCGCCTGCGCGGCGACGGCCCGCGCCTCCTGCACGACCTGCTGGCGTTCGCCGCCGAGCGCGGCACCGGCCAGACCGCTCCCGCGTCGCACGCCGTCGACCCGGACCGTCTCCTCGTGGACCTCGCCGAGCGCCTGTGGCGGCACGGCCTGATCGTCGAGCTGGACTACGGCGTGCCCGGCGGGCAGCGCATCCCGATGGTCGTCGGGCACCCGTCGCTCCCGGGCCGGATGCTCGTCGCGGTGCTCACGGACGACGAGGCCTACGTCGCCGAGCCGAGCGTGCGCGTCCGTGAGCGGCTCACGGCCGACCGGCTCGAGCGGCTCGGGTGGACCGTCGTGCGGGTGTGGTCCGCCGCCGCGTTCCTCGACCCCGACGCCGAGGTCGACCGCATCCGTCGGCACGTGCACGCCGCCGTCCCCGCGCCGGTCGAGCCCCGCACCGGGACCGCCGTGATCGGCCTGCCGCAGTCGTGGACCGACGACGAGCGTGCGCTGGGCGCCGAACGCCCGGCACGCGCCGCCGCTCGGGACGCGGGGGCTCTCGCGGCCGCGACGACCGACGTGCCCGCGGACGTCGTCGGGCAGGCCGTGGTGCCCGCCGCCGAGATCGTCCCGGCCGCGGATGCCGTCCCGTCCACCGGGGGTGTCCCGGCCGCGGATGTCGTTCTCTCCGTCGGAGGTGTCCCGGACCTGGATGCCGTCGCCGCCTCCGAGGTCGTCCGGCCCGAGCAGGTGGAGAGCTCGCCGACCGCTGCGAACGCAGCCGGGGCCGCGGCCGTCGGCCACGTCCCCGTCGGCAACGGTCGACCGGAGAACGAGCCGGTCGAGCACACGGCCGAGGCCGAGCCCGCGGCTGACGAGGCCCGGGGCCGTGCGCGCCGACGCCAGGGGCGCGGTCGCAAGTCCCGCGCGCCGATGCCCGAGGTCACGCGCAGCACGACGTCCGCCGCCATGACGACGCCCGGTGGTGCGGCGACGGCTCCCGACCCCACGGTCGAGGCCCCGCCCGTGTCGCGGCCCCTCGCGGTCGTCCGCTCCGAGCAGCCCGCGCTGCCCGTGCGGACGCTCCCGCGTCCCGACGTGCGCCGCGGCCTGCCGATCGCCGCCTACAGCGACGACCAGCTCGACGACCTCGTCGCGTGGCTGACGTCGGACGGCGTGGAGCGCACGCGCGACGACCTTGCCGCCGAGCTGCGCGACGAGCTCGGCGTCACGCGTCGCTCGTACCGCATCGACACGGCCGTCCGCGCCGCCATCGCCCGCGCGCTGAGCTGACGGCTCCCGCGCCCGCCCGGTGGGATGATCGGCGTATGGGCGGCGACCACCACGAGCGAGGGGCAGCGGGCGCGACGGGGGCTCCCACGCCGACCGCGCGTCGGCCGCGTCGGGCCGTGCGCCCGTCGGGCACCGTCGGCACCGACGAGACCGTGCTCCGCAGCGCGTTCCCGGCGCCGCCCGCCCGCACGGCCGGCGCCCCGACGTCGGGCGCTCCGGCATCTGCCGCCTCCACGTCGGCCACCGCGACGCCCCTCGCCGGGACGACGGCTGCCCCGGTGCCGGACCGCTCGTCGGATGCGCTGCTCGCGGCCCGCAGCGCCGACGACTCCGACCTCGGCTGGGGCGGCGGCCGCGACGACAACGACGACCGGCTGCGCCAGGACAAGCCCCCGCACTGGTAGGCGCGACCCGACCCCAGCCCCGAGCGGGGTGCGGTCGTCCACAGCGCCGGCCGCGTGGGTCCCGCGACCTCGGGACGCGCGCCTAGCGTCGCCCCCGTGCGGGGATGGGTAGACGGCGGGGTACCGCCGCTGGAGCGGCGCAGGCGGCCGGTCAAGGTCGCGTGGCGCGGGGTGCTGTGGCGGTGGCGCTTCGTCGTGGCCGCGCTCGGCGTGGGGATCGCGGTGTCGTCGGCGCTCCAGGTGCTGCGACCGCCCGA
>NZ_LFKW01000020.1:0-26033 GCF_001040865.1 Cellulomonas sp. A375-1
GCCCGGGCCGCACGGGTCCGCGCGGCCCGGGCCGTCGCAGGCCGATCTGGACCGCGCCACGGCCGAGCTGGCTCGTGTGCGCGAGGAGCGTGACGGCGCGCACGAGGAGCTCGCGACGCTGCGCAAGCAGGCACGACGGCTGCGGTCGGACGCCGACCGGGCGCGCGCGGAGGGCCGGCGTGCGCTGAGCGAGGCGCAGGAGCTGCTCGAGCAGGCGCGTACGGCGCGCGACGAGGCCGCGACGGCCCTCGAGGTCGCGACCGACGAGCGGCGCGCGGCCGATGCCGAACGCACCGCCGCGCGCGCCGAGCTCCGCGTCGCACGCAAGCTCGCCGACGCCCGCGTTCGGCTCCTGCTCGACACGATCGTCGACGCCGCGAGCGGTCTGCGCTCCGAGCTCGCGCTCGCCCCCACGACCGACCTGCCGGCCGACCTCGTGGCACCGCCCCAGGTCCCTGCGGTCGGCCGCGTCGGCTCGCGCGGGCGGTTCGTCGACGACCCGGAGCTGCTCGACGAGCTCCTGCGCCAGCCGCGCGCGCACCTCGTCGTCGACGGCTACAACGTCACCAAGACCGCCTACCCCGAGCTCACGCTCGAGCAGCAGCGCCGTCTCCTGGTCGACGGGCTCGGGGCTCTGGCCGCGCGATCGGGCGCCGAGGTCACGTGCTGCTTCGACGGGCAGCCCACGCCGTTGCCGGCCACCGCGCTCGCACGGGGCATCCGGGTCCGGTTCTCGGTGGGCGAGATCGCCGACGACCTCATCCGGCGGCTCGTCCAGGCCGAGCCGACCGGGCGGGTCGTCGTGGTCGTCACGAGCGACCAGGAGGTCGCGCGCGACGTCGAGGCGCGCGGCGCGCACGTGGTGCCGTCCGCGACCCTGGTCGCGCGCCTGCACCACGCCTGACCCCAGCACGGTCGGTGTCCGGTCCGGAGCGTGTGTCGGTGGTCCGCCCTAGCGTCCGGCGCATGATCATCGACTGCCAGGGGTGCACCGCTCGTCCGGCCGCCTGCGCCGACTGCGTCGTCACGTTCGTCCTCGAGGTGCCCGCACGGGCGGACCGGGAGCGCACGCGTGAGCCAGGGCGACCGGCGCGGGACAGCCGCGCGCCGGTGCCGTTCGAGCTCGACGACGCGGAGCGTCGCGCGCTCGGCACGCTCGCCGACCTGCACCTCGTCCCACCGTTACGGCTCGCCGAGGGAGGCTGAGACCCGCGAGGACGACAGCGGGCGGCGAGACCGTCAGGTCCCGCCGCCCGCTGCGACCGTGCTCCCGCGCGCCGCCCAGGGCAGGCGACGAGGCTCAGGCGACGTCGTGCCCGCCCGCGCCCTGGTCGTAGAGCGCGTCGACGTCGGCCTCGAAATCCTTGAGGACGAGCGAGCGCTTCACGCTCAGCTTGGGCGTGAGGTAGCCGTTGGCGATCGTCAGGTCGCCCTGGAGGATGCGGTACTTGCGGATCGACTCGGCACGCGAGACGGCCTTGTTGGCGCGCGCGACGGCCTTGTCGATCGAGGCCAGCACGTCCGGGTCCTGCGCGGCCTGCTCGAGCGTGAGCTCGGGCTTGCCGTGCGCCGCGAGCCAGCCGGGCAGACCCTCGGCGTCGAGCGTGACGAGCGCGCCGATGTACGGCCGCTGGTCGCCGACGACGACGACCTGGCTGATCACCGGGTGGCCGCGGAGCCGGTCCTCGAGGACTGCGGGGGCGACGTTCTTGCCACCGGCCGTCACGATGATCTCCTTCTTGCGGCCCGTGATGAACAGGAAGCCCTCGTCGTCCAGCGAGCCGAGGTCGCCGGTGCGGAACCAGCCGTCCTCGAGCGACTCGGCGGTCGCCTCGGAGTTGCCGTGGTAGCCGCGGAACACCTGGACGCCCTTGACCTCGATCTCACCGTCGTCGGCGATCCGCACGGCGGAGCCGGGCAGCGGCAGGCCGACCGAGCCGATCTTGGTGCGCTCGGGACGGTTGACCGTCGCGGGTGCGGTCGTCTCGGTGAGCCCGTACCCCTCGAGCACGCGCAGGCCGACACCGCGGTAGAAGTGGCCGAGCCGCTCGCCGAGGGGCGCACCGCCCGAGATCGCCCAGCGTGCCTGGCCGCCGAGCAGCGCCCGGAGCTTGTGCAGCACCAGGACGTCGGCCACCTTGTGCTGCAGCCGCAGCCACGGGCTCGGGCCGCGCGGGTCGTCGAGCGCGCGGGAGTAGACGATCGACGTCTTCGCCGCGCGCTGGAAGATCGCCGCCTTGCCGCCGGCGGCGGCCTTCTGCTCGGCACCGTTGTAGACCTTCTCGAACACGCGCGGCACGGCGAGCACGAACGTGGGCCGGAACGAACCGAGGTCGTCGATCAGCGTGCGCGTGTCGGGGGAGTGGCCGAGCACCGCGCCGGCGGGGATGCACAGGACGTGGATGAAGCGCGCGAACACGTGCGCCAGCGGCATGAACAGCAGCGTGCGCGAACCGGGGTCGGAGACGACCTCCTTGAGCCCCTCGACCGCGTTGACCGTGAGCTCGTAGAAGTTGCCGTGCGTGAGCTCGACGCCCTTGGGCCGTCCGGTCGTGCCCGACGTGTAGATCACGGTCGCCAGGCTCGACAGGTCCGCGAGCCCGCGGCGGCGCGCGAGCTCGTCGTCCGGGACGTCCGCCCCTGCGGTGACCAGCGTGTCGATCGCACCGTCGTCGATGACGAGCACCTCGCGCAGGTCCGGGACGTCCGCGCGGACCTCGCCGACCGTCGCCGCGTGCGTGGCGCTCTCGACCACGAGGAGCGTCACGTGGGCGTCCGTGAGGATCCACGACACCTGCTCCGCCGACGAGGTCTCGTACAGCGGGACGGGGACGGCCCCCGCCGCCCAGATCGCCCAGTCGAGCAGCGACCACTCGTAGCGCGTGCGCGACATGATGCCCACGCGGTCACCGGGCTCGACCCCCCGAGCAGCGAGACCCTTGGCGACCGCGGCGATCTCGGCGTCGAGCTCGCGCGCGGTGATGGGGATCCACGGACCGCTCTGCTCCGTCTTGTGCTCGATGACGACGCCGTCCGGGTCCGCGGCGAGTCGCTCGGCGAACAGGTCGTTGAGATTGCGGTCGGGAGCGACCTCGACGAGCAATGGGGTGCTGAACTCGACCATTCTGACTCCAGTGGCAGAGGTGACGGGTCCGACGAGGATACGGGACGTGCGTCCGACTCAGGGGACGCTGGTGGGGGCTAGCCTCGCTGGGTCGCCACGCGCGGACGCACGTGCGGCGGTGCGGGTCGATGGCGCTAGCGTGAGCCTGCGCCGTCGGTCGCACGATCAGCCACCAACTCATCTCGGGAGCACGAACGCATGCACGCCATCGGTGTGGACATCGGCGGGACGAAGATCGCCGCCGGCGTGGTGGACGACGAGGGCCGCATCCTGGCCCAGACGCGTCGCGACACCGAGCCGGACGACGTGGCGAGCATCGACGCCGCGATCGCCGACGCGTACGCCGAGCTCAGCGCCCAGTACCCGGTGCAGGCGATCGGGCTCGCCGCCGCGGGGTTCGTCGCCGCCGACCGCTCGGGCGTCCTGTTCGCCCCCAACATCGCGTGGCGTGAGTACCCCCTGCGCGACAAGGTCGCGGCGCTCGTCGGGAACCAGCTCGAGATCGTCGTGGAGAACGACGCGAACGCCGCCGGCTGGGCCGAGTTCCGGTTCGGCTCCGCGCGCGACGTCGACGACATGCTGACCCTGACCATCGGGACCGGGCTCGGCGGCGCGGTCGTCTCGAACGGCGCACTCGTGCGCGGGTTCGCGGGCGTCGCGGCCGAGGTCGGCCACATGCGCGTCGTGCCGGGCGGGCACTACTGCGGCTGCGGGCACGAGGGCTGCTGGGAGCAGTACGCGTCGGGCAGCGCGCTCGTGCGTGACGCCCAGGCCGCGGCCGTGGCCTACCCCGACCGCGCCCGCCGGATCGTCGAGCTCGCGGGCGGTCGCGCGGACGCGATCATCGGCCCGCACGTGACGAAGGCGGCCGAGGAGGGCGACGAGCTCGCGGTGCACCTCCTGGCCGAGCTCGGCCGGTGGATCGGCGAGGGCGCGGCGTCGGTCGCCGCGCTGCTCGACCCCGCGATGGTCGTCATCGGCGGCGGTGTCGCGGCTGCGGGTGACCTGCTGCTCGAGCCCGCGCGCAAGGGCTTCGCCGAGCAGCTCTCCGCTCGGGGCCACCGTCCAGAGGCGACGATCGTGATCGCCTCGATGGGCAACGACGCGGGCATCGTCGGCGCGGCCGACCTGGCGCGGCTGTAGGCGACCGGGCGCTCGCCATGGGTCGCGGGACGCCGCCCGGCGCACGGCCGGGCGGCGGCAGCTCAGACGACCGCGCCGTCGTCGTCCTGACGCTCGCGGCGCGGCGGCATGCGCCACACGAGCACCGCGACGCCGAGCACGAACACGACGCACGCGGCCTGGATCAGCGCCGCGGGCGCGTCGCGCCACGCGATGAGCAGGACGAGCAGGAGCAACGGCATCCCGGCCGCGGCGAACCACGCCATGGTCAGCAGCGGGTCGCCGCCGAGCACGGGGCCCGGGTCGGGCGCCACGAAGCCCTCCTGCTCGTCGACGCCGCTCTCCGCCTCGTCGTACTGCGCGGTGCCGTCCCAGTCCCGTCCCGACGCCGACGCCAGCGGGTCGGACGGGTCGCCCGCCGCCGGTCGCACGACGCGCGAGCGGTCGCCGAACGGCGACTCGACGCCGGGCGCGACCGGGAAGTCGAGCCCTCCGGCGGCGGTCGCGTCGGCGGCGGAGTCCACGTCGCCGAGCTCCGCGACGATGCGGGCCCACCGTTCGTCGTCGACCGGTTCGTCGGGTCGCCCGTCGGGTCGGTCGGAGCGAGGAGCCATGAGAGCACTCTAGAGTCGGACGTGCGGTCCCGACGGTCCGTGGCGACCGACTGGTCGTCCGGCGGGCCGGACCGTCGACGGTGCAGGAAGGTGACCCCTTGTTCTACTGGTTGATGAAGCGGATCTTCGTGGGTCCGTTGCTGCACCTCGTGTACCGGCCGTGGATCCGTGGGGAGCACAACGTGCCCGCGGACGGGCCGGCGATCCTCGCGAGCAACCACCTGGCTGTCATCGACTCGTTCTTCCTGCCGCTCATGCTCGACCGCGAGCTCGTGTTCATCGGCAAGCAGGAGTACTTCACCGGGCGGGGCCTCAAGGGCCGGTTGACGGCGGGCTTCATGCGCGGCGTCGGCACCATCCCGGTCGACCGTGGTGGCGGCAAGGCGAGCGAGGCGGCGCTGCGCACCGGTCTGCGCCGGCTCGAGGAGGGCGACCTGTTCGGGATCTACCCCGAGGGCACGCGCAGCCCCGACGGGCGGCTCTACCGCGGCAAGACGGGCATCGCGCGGCTCGCGCTCGAGTCCGGGGCACCCGTGGTCCCCGTCGCCATGGTCGGGACGAACATCGCCCAGCCCGTCGGCAAGCGGATCCCGAAGGTCATGCGCATCGGCATGGTCGTGGGGGAACCGCTCGACTTCTCGCGCTACAAGGGCATGGAGAACGACCGGTTCATCCTGCGCTCGGTCACCGACGAGATCATGTACGCGATCATGAGCCTGTCCGGCCAGGAGTACGTCGACGTGTACGCGGCCACCCAGAAGGCGCGCATCGCGGCCGGTGTGACCGAGTCCCAGCCGGCGGCCGACGAGCCGCGCACGGCCGCGCCGGGTGGTCGTCCGGTGCCGGACGTCCAGGTTCCGGTCCCCCCGCAGGACGAGGCCGAGCCGTCAGTAGGATGACGTCGTCGGCCGCCACGTGCGGTCGTCGTCGCCGGGCCGAGGGCTCCGTGACCAGTCCCGCTGAAAGTCCTGGCAGCGCGTGAAGAACGCGACCTAGGGTCGCCAGCGTCCCCGCAGGGGCCCCCTGCAGCTCTACGGAAGGTGTTTGTCATGTCGGTCCGTCGCGTCGCCCTCCTCACCGCGGGTGGCTTCGCCCCGTGCCTCTCGTCCGCCGTCGGTGGCCTCATCGAGCGCTACACCGAGATCGCGCCGGACGTCGAGATCATCGCCTACGAGCACGGGTACTACGGGCTGCTGCGCGGCGACAAGATCGTCATCGACGCGCAGACGCGCAAGAACGCCGGGATCCTGCACCGCTTCGGCGGCTCGCCGATCGGCAACTCGCGCGTGAAGCTCACCAACGCCAAGGACTGCGTCAAGCGCGGCCTGGTCGCCGAGGGCCAGGACCCGCTGCAGGTCGCGGCCGACCAGCTCAAGGCGGACGGCGTCGACGTGCTGCACACGATCGGCGGCGACGACACGAACACGACCGCCGCGGACCTCGCCGCCTACCTCGCGGAGAACGGCTACGGCCTGACCGTGGTCGGCCTGCCCAAGACGATCGACAACGACGTGGTGCCGATCCGTCAGTCGCTCGGCGCGTGGACCGCGGCGGAGGAGGCCGCGGGCTTCGCCGCGAACATCATCGGCGAGCACCGCTCTGGCCCGCGCATGCTGATCGTGCACGAGGTCATGGGTCGGCACTGCGGCTGGCTCACGGCCGCTGCGGCGGTCGAGTACCGCAAGTGGTTGGACCAGCAGGAGTGGGTCCCGGGCATCGGCCTGACGCGTGAGCGCTGGGACATCCACGCGGTCTTCGTCCCCGAGCTCGCGCTCGACATCGACGCCGAGGCCGAGCGCCTCAAGGCGATCATGGACACGCAGGGCAACGTCAACATCTTCCTGTCCGAGGGCGCGGGGATGCACGAGATCGTCGAGCAGCTCACGAAGGCCGGCACGCCGCCCGAGCGCGACCCGTTCGGCCACGTCAAGCTCGACACGATCAACCCCGGCCAGTGGTTCGCGAAGCAGTTCGCCGAGAAGCTGGGCGCCGAGAAGACGATGGTGCAGAAGTCCGGCTACTACTCGCGTGCTGCCGCGGCCAACGCCGAGGACCTGCGCCTCATCAAGTCGATGACGGACCTGGCCGTCGAGTGCGCGCTGCGTGGCGAGGCCGGCGTCATCGGGCACGACGAGGAGCGCGGCGACGTGCTGCGCGCGATCGAGTTCCCGCGCATCGCGGGCGGCAAGGCGTTCGACGTGTCGCAGCCGTGGTTCGGCGAGCTGCTGGCCGACATCGGCCAGTCCCTCGTCCCGGCGAGCCACTCGTGAGCGTCGAGCCCGACGCGACGGTGGTCGCGGGTCTCGACGCGTGGCGAGACCTGCCGGCCGGGCAGCAGCCCGCCTGGCCGGACCAGGCCGCGCTCACGCGCGCGACCGAGCGGCTCGCGGCGCTGCCGCCCCTGGTCTTCGCGGGCGAGGCGGACGCGTTGCGCGCCCAGCTCGCCGCGGCGGGTCGAGGCGAGGCCTTCCTCCTGCAGGGGGGCGACTGCGCCGAGACGTTCGCCGAGGCGACGGCCGACAACATCCGCAACAAGATCAAGACGATCCTGCAGATGGCGGTCGTGCTGACGTACGGCGCGAGCCTGCCCGTCGTGAAGATGGGCCGCATGGCCGGGCAGTACGCCAAGCCCCGTTCGTCGGGCACCGAGACGCGCGACGGCGTGACGCTGCCGGCGTTCCGCGGGGACATCATCAACGGCTTCGACTTCACCGAAGAGGCCCGTACCCCGGACCCGCAGCGGCTCCTCGAGGCGTACCACACGTCCGCGTCGACGCTGAACCTCATCCGCGCTTTCACGACCGGGGGCTTCGCGTCGCTGCTGCGGGTGCACGAGTGGAACCGCGGCTTCACGACGAACCCCGCCTACAAGCGCTACGAGGAGATCGCGGCCGAGATCGACCGCGCGATCCGCTTCATGGCGGCGTGCGGTGCGGACTTCGACGCGTTGCGCACGGTCGACTTCTACTCGTCGCACGAGGGCCTGCTGCTCGACTACGAGCGACCGCTGACCCGCATCGACAGCCGTACGGGACTGCCGTACGACTGCTCGGCGCACTTCGTGTGGATCGGCGAGCGGACGCGTGAGCTGGGCGGCGCGCACATCGACTACTTCTCGCGGGTGCAGAACCCGATCGGCGTCAAGCTCGGCCCGACGTCGACGGGCGACGACGCGATCGCGCTCATCGACAAGCTCAACCCGACGGGGGAGCCGGGGCGCCTGACGTTCGTCACGCGCATGGGTGCGGGCAAGATCCGCGACCACCTGCCTCAGCTCGTCGAGAAGGTCACCGCCGACGGTCGTCCCGTGACGTGGGTGTGCGACCCGATGCACGGCAACGGCATCACGTCCGCGAACGGCTACAAGACGCGCCGGTTCAGCGACGTCATGGACGAGGTCGCGGGCTTCTTCGAGGTGCACCGCTCGCTCGGCACCGTGCCGGGCGGCCTGCACATCGAGCTCACGGGCGACGACGTGACCGAGGTGCTCGGCGGCTCGGAGCAGATCGACGACGAGCGGCTCGCGGAGCGCTACGAGACCCTCGTCGACCCTCGTCTGAACCACCAGCAGTCGCTCGAGCTCGCCTTCCAGGTCGTGGAGCTGCTGCGCGCCTCGTAGCTCTCGTACGTGCGCGCAAGGGGCCGGGACCGCTCAGGCGGGACCGGCCCCTTCGTCGTCGTCCGCGGCGCGTCCGAGGCAGGGCGTCGCCCGCGGGTGGTGCGTGAGGCGGGGTGTCAGGTGATCGTCAGGACGATCGTCGTGCCCTTGGGGTGCATCGACCCGCCGCCGGGCTCCTGACCGACGACGAAGCCGAGGCCGAAGTACGTGGCCGCGTGCACGACCTTGACCTTGAAGCCCGCGGCCGTGAGCGTGTCGCTCGCCGAGCCGACGCCGTTGCGCATGACGTTCGGGACCTCGAACAGCTCGGGACCTTTGGACACGACGAGCTCGACGGTGTCACCCCGGTGCCCGGCAGTGCCGCCCTTCGGGGTCTGGCTGATGACCGTGCCCGCCTTGACGTCGGCGCTGAACGCCTCCGACGACGTGACCTTCAGACCCAGGTCGCCGAGCTGCGCCTTCGCGTCCTTGAGCGTCGCGCCGACCACGGAGATGACCGTGACCGGGGCGGGGCCCTTGGACACCGTGAGCGTGACGACGGAGTGCCGCACCGCCTGAGCGCCGGCCTTGGCGGGTTCGCCGTCGGGCAGCAGGGCTGTCAGCACGACGCCGAGACCGGCCTTGTCGTCGTAGACCGCGTCGGCGTACTCGACCTCGAGGTCGGCCGCCTCGAGCGCCGCGGCGGCGTCCGCCTGGAGCACGCCCACGACTCCGTCGGGCACCTTGACGTAGTCGGGCCCCTTGGAGACCGTGATCTCGACCGTGCCCTCCTTGCGGACCCGCTCGCCAGGCGCGGGCTGCGACGTCACGACCAGACCCTTCTCGACGGTGGTCGAGAAGTCGGAGGTCGTCCGGACGTCGAGCCCGACCGCGTCGAGCGCTGCGGCCGCGGCCTCGGCGCTCTTCCCGCCGATCGCGGGGACGGTCGTGTAGGCGCCGGGGCCGGCGGCGACGTACCACCAGCCCGCGCCCGAGGTCGCCAGCAGGACGAGAACCACGAGCGCGATCGCGAGCAGCCGACGACGCCGCGGCCGAGCGGTGCCGCCGTCGGCCTCGGGCTCCCGCGGAGGGACCGTGACCGCGGCGCCCAGGCCGATCGGGAGGGCCACGGTCGAGCCGCGCGGCACGTCCTCGAGCCGCACGGTGGAGCCGGTCTCGCCCTCCTCGGGCTCGTCGGCCGCCTCGCTCGGCGGTGCGTCCTGCCCGTCGGGCAGGGGAGTCTCGTCGGGGTCGGTCGCGGCGGGCAGCACGATCGACGGTGCGACGTCCGCGCGGCGCGTCAGCAGCTCGGCGTCGAGCTCGCTGCGCACCCGGCGCAGCAGCGTCACCGCGGCCGCTGCGTCGGTCGGACGGTCGTCGGGGTCGCGTGCCGCGAGCGCGCGGACCAGGTCGTCGATCTCGACAGGGAGCCAGTCGACCGCGTCGGACGGGGCCGGGAGGTCGGAGTTGACGTGCTGGAAGGCCACCTGGATCGGCGTCTCGCCGACGAAGGGCTGGCGGCCCGTGAGCATCTCGTACAGCAGGATCCCGCACGCGTACACGTCGGTGCGGGCGTCGCTCGCACCGCGCACGACGAGCTCCGGGGCGAGGTAGGCGACCGTGCCCAGGACCGTGCCCGTCGTGGTCGACGTGACCTCGGTGACCGCGCGTGCCAGGCCGAAGTCGGCGAGCTTGATCCTGCCGTCGGTGGCGAGCAGGACGTTCTCCGGCTTGATGTCGCGGTGCACGAGCCCGGTGCGGTGGGCGGCGGCGAGCGCGTCGAGCACGGACTCGGCGACGCGCAGCGACTCCTCGACGCTGAGCGCGCCCTGCTCGGCGAGCCGCCGCCGTAGGTTGGCGCCGTCGACGTACTCCATCGTCAGGTAGCTGGTCTCGCCGTCGACACCCTGGTCGAACACCCCGACGAGGCCCGGGTGGGTCAGGCGTGCGGACGCGCGGGCCTCACGCCGGAAGCGTGCGACGAAGTCGGCGCCCGACGTCCCCTCGGCGAGGTGGGCGTGCATGACCTTGAGCGCGACGTCGCGGTCGAGGCGCCGGTCGACGGCGAGGTAGACGGTCGCCATCCCGCCGCGCGCGATGCGGGAGACGACCTCGTACCTGCCGTCGACCAGGCGGCCGACGAGCGGATCGGTGACGGTGGTTCCCACGCGGCGAGTCTACGTTCGGGACGTGCGAGGTCCGGGTATTGCGGCCCGCGTCACGGCTGCGACTTGCGCGGTTCCTCCCGCGAGCTCGGGCACGCTCAGCGGAACCTCGTCATGAGGGTCTGGACGTTGGCCGCGTAGCGGCGGGTGTCGGCGAACATGCCGTACTTCCGGACGGACGCCGCGCCCTGGTAGTAGCCCGCGATGGCGCTCGGCAGGTCCGGCGACATGCGGACGAGCGCGCGCAGGATGACCACGCCGGCCACGACGTTGTCGTCCGGGTCCAGCAGGTTCAGCTGGCGACCGACGATGCTCGACGCCCAGTCGCCCGACGAGGGGATGACCTGCATCGTGCCGATCGCGTTGGCGGGGGAGACGGCCGTGTGGTTGAACCCGGACTCCTGCAGCGCGATCGCCTGGGCCAGCGCCGGGTCGAGCCCGTAGGCGCGCGCCGTCGCGGCGACCTTCGCCTGCATCTGCGCCTTGGAGGGGACGCCGGCGGCGAGCAGCGCACGCTTGTTGGCGTTGGCGGCGTCGACGACGTCCCGGGCGTAGGTCCGGCCGGCGAACGTGTCGCCGACGAGAGCAGGCGCGGGCGACGACGAGGACGCGCCCGCGAGCGTGAGCTTCTGGCCGATGCGGACCATGGCGCTCGGGCCCAGGCCGTTGGCGGCGACGATCGCCTTGACGGTCGTGCCGTGGCGCGCGGCGATGGCGGAGACGGTGTCGCCCGCGCGCACCGTGTACGTCGTCGCGGTGGCGGCGGGGGTGCGTGCGGGTGCGGGTGCCCCGGCGGCGCCCGGGATGGTGAGCTTCTGCCCCGCGAGGATGAGGCCGTCGGCGCGCAGCGAGTTGGCCGAGATGATGGCCTTGACGGTCGTCTTGTGGCGCGCGGCGATCCCTGTCACGGTCTCGCCCGCACGCACCGTGTACGTCGAGCTCACGGGTGCGGCCGGGGTGCGCGGCGTCCGGGCGGAGGCCGACGGGATCGACAGCACCTGGCCGGCGCGGATGCGGGAGACGTCGGCGAGGGCGTTGGCTCGCGCGATCGCCGCGACCGAGGCGCCCGTGCGGGCGGCGATGTGGCTGACCGTGTCGCCCGGACGCACCGTGTAGGCGTCGTCGGCGTGCGCGGCGGGTGACGCGGAGACCGAGATCGCGACGAGCGCCAGGGTCGCGCCGGTCCCGCCCGCTGCTCGCCGGGCGTGGATGCCGCGACGTGCGGCTGCGCTGGTGGTGCTCATGAGGGTCCCCCTCGGCCATGTGACGCGAGTCCATGGGTGTGACTGCTGTGACGGATGTGACAGAAGTGAACCTAGCCGACGCGCCGTCAGGTGGAAACCCCACGCCGCCGCGCTCACCCGAGTGGCCGGACTCTCGGCGTCGTGGACCGTCCGCCCGCCGACCGTCCAGACGGGAGAACCGCGACGTCCTGCGTACGCTGGGGCCGTGAGCGAGACCTCTGAACCCACGACAGCAGCCGTCGACACCCTCGTCGACTCCTGGCTGACCCTGCCCGACGTCGCCGAGCGCGTCGGCCTCGACGTGGGCAAGGTGCGCCGCCTGCTGCAGGAGCGCAAGCTCGTCGGCGTGCGCCGCGGCGAGCCGCGCGTGCTGTCGGTGCCTGAGCGCTTCCTCGTGCCCGGCCACCAGGACGCCGCCGCGACGGGTGAGTGGGCCGCCCTGCCGTGGCTCCAGGGCACGCTGACGGTGCTCGCCGACGCGGGGTTCTCCGACGAGGAGGCGATCGTCTGGCTCTTCACGCCTGACGAGTCCCTGCCCGGCACCCCGATCGACGCGCTGCGCGCCGGCCAGAAGACCGAGATCCGCCGCCGCGCCCAGGCCGAGCTCTAGCCCCGACGCCTGAGCACGCAGACGCCTGAGTACCGGGTGCCGGGCGTGCGAGCGAGGAATCAGGCGCGCCGGTCGACCGCTGCGTGCGCCAGGCGCACGAGCACGTCCGAGGCCGGCTGGCGCCACGAGCGCGCCGTCAGCCGGTCGAGCGCCACGCCGAAGAGCTCGTCGATGAGCTGCTCGACCTCCTCGACGGCACCGGTCGAGCGGATCGCGTCCGCCAGGACCGCGACCTGCTCATCGGTCAGCGACCGCTCACCCAGGCTCGTCCGCAGCAGCTCGGCGGTCGCCGTGTCGCCGCGCTCCAGCGCGCGCCGGTGCGCGCGGGTGGCGAGCACGGTGCGCTTGCCCTCGCGCAGGTCGTCGCCCGCGGGCTTGCCGGTCGTCGCCGGGTCGCCGAAGACCCCGAGCACGTCGTCGCGCAGCTGGAAGGCCTCGCCGAGCGGCAGCCCGAGCGCACGCACGGCGTCGAGCTCGGAGTCGTCGGCATCGGCGAGCGCGGCGCCGAGCGTGAGCGGGTGCTCGACGCTGTAGCGCGCCGACTTCGCGCGGATGACCTCGCGCGCACGCTCCTCGTCGGCGGCGGGGTCCACGCCCCAGGGCTGCGACTGCGCCAGCACGTCGAGGTACTGGCCGACCGTGACCTCGGTGCGCATGAGGTCGAAGACGCCACGGGCCCGCAGCGCGCGGGGGAGCGGCGCCTCGGCGAGGGCGGCGGCGAACACCTGCTCGCTCGCGACGAGCGCCAGGTCGCCCAGCAGGATCGCGGACGACGTCCCGAAGTGCTCGGCGTCACCCTCGAGCCCGAGCTCGTCGTGCAGCGCCGCGAACGCGCGGTGCGCGGCCGGCTTGCCGCGGCGCGTGTCGGAGCCGTCCATGACGTCGTCGTGGAAGAGCGCCGCGGCCTGGAACAGCTCGAGCGCCGCGCCGACGCGGAGCACCGCTGCCGCCTCGCGAGTCCCGGGCTGCCCGCCGTGCGCGCGCCACGACCACCAGCAGAACGCCGCGCGCAGCCGCTTGCCGCCCGAGAGCATCGCCTCGACGGCGTCGGCGAGACGGCCGGCGTCGGAGCTCACGGCGGCGAGCTCGACCCGCAGCCGGACGACGTGCTCGGCGAGCACGTGGTCGACCCCGGCGCGCACGTCTTCGAGGTCCACGAGGGCGCCGGCGGGGACGTCCGCGCCGTCGACTGCCAAGGGCTGCGTGCTCATCCCGGCAGCCTAGGCGACCGCGATGCGGCCCCCGAGCGTGAGGGTCCGCACGCCGTCGCGGTCCAGCACGGCGACCGTGACGACCTCGCCCGCACCGCGTGCGAAGGTCGACTGCGCGGCCACCCCGGCCGGCGGTGACGCGACGGGGGACTGGGTGAAACCCGCACCGGTCAGCGAGGTGCCGAGGCTGGCCATGAGGTCCTCGGCCGACAGGGTCGTGCGCAGGTTGAGGCTGATGTCCGTGAAGGCGCCGTCCGCGCTGGGCACGGCCGACGAGACGAGGATGTCGGCGTCGCCGGGCAGCGGGACCAGATCGCTCGGGAAGCCGTCGGCGAGCTCGCCGACGGTCGCCTGCTCGTCGTCGAGGGGCTCGAACGTCGCGTCGGCGGTCGGCTCGGCGGTCAGGAGCGGCTGATCGGTCGTCGCGCCCGCGGTGTCGAGGCGGGCCGGTTCCGAGCTCGAGCACCCGGCGACGACGAGGACCGCGGCGAGCAGGAGCGCCCCGAGGCCGGCGGAACGCCTGCTCACGCGGGTGCCGACGGTCGGGAGCAGGCTGTCTCGCACCGCGTCAGCCTAGCGGCGCGCGACCCGACCCCAGGCCCCGCGCCGCGGCGGCTGCTCCACAGGTGCGCAGTACGGACGCTCGCGACCGACTGCCGGTGCGGTGAGGTGCACGCATGACGGCGACCTCGACGCTGCGGGTGAGCGAACCCCGCGAGATCATCTCCCTGCTCCCGTACCGGCTCGGCTTCCGGCCGCGGGACAGCGCCGTGGCCGTGAGCCTGCGAGCCCCGCGTGGTCGTGTCGGGGTGGTCATGCGGGTCGACCTGGCCGCGCTCGGCGACGAGGAGGTCGGCGCGCAGGTCGCCCGGGCGGTGGTCGCGACGATGGGACGCGACGGCGCGCAGAGCACCGTGCTCGTCGTCTACGCCGACGTCGACCCACGCCTCGACCCGGGACCTGTGGGCTTGCGCGTGCTGCGCGCGGTCGAGCACTACCGGGAGGCGTCGGACGTCTCGCTCGGTCAGGTGCCGGTCTGGGTCGTCACACCGGACGGCTACCTGTCGTTCGACTGCGCCCGCTCGTGCTGCCCACCCGGCGGTCGCCCGCTGCGCGAGCTGGAGTCGACACAGGTGTCCGCGCGGATGGTGCTCGAGGGGGCGACGGTCGCCGGGTCGCGCGACGACCTCGTGCGCATCCCGTCCGCGGACGCACAACGCCGTCGCGTCGTGGCCCGCACCCGCCGCCGGTGGCAGGAGCGCGGGCTCGCGGCCGTCGCCGATGGTCCGGATGCCCTGGAGCGCTGGCGGCTCGGCTCGGTGGCGGCCTGGCGCGCGGCCGTCGACCTGGTCGCGGGACGCGCCGAGCTGGGTGCTCCTGCGCCGTGGGGTCGGCTCGAGGCGGGGCTGCAGGACCGGCGGGTCCGCGATGCGGTGCTCGCGTCGTTCGTCCCGGGCGCCGGGGACCTCCCGGAGCGGAGCGTGCGCGGGCGGCACCCGGACGCGGGCGTCGAGCTCGCGATGGGGGAGGTCACCGGGCGGATCATGGGCACCTCGACGGGCATCGCCGCTCCGGAAGGCATGGTGAGGCTCCACGAGGAGACCCTCGAAGCGCTCGTCGCGCACGGGCGTCGCGACGCGCAGGCTCCCGCGCTGTCGCTGCTGGCACTGCTCGCGTGGTGGCGCGGGGACGGTGCCCGCGCCCAGATCCTGCTCGACCGTGCGCTGCAGGACGACCCGGGCTACCGGCTCGCCACCCTGCTCGACTCGGCGCTCGCAGCCGGCCTGGGACCGGGCTGGACGCGCCGCCCCGACCCGCCGGACGACGACGGCCGCGAATGGGACGAGGACCTGGACCCGCAAGGCCCGCACGGTGGTGAGGCCGACCCGCTGGTGGGTCCGCCGGAGCAGGGGCAGGGGCTCGGGAACGGATCTGCGCGGTGACGCGTCGAGCCCGATCGGCGGGTCGCGCGGGGGGCTGGTGCGGTCGCGTCCGGGACGACGCGCGTCGTCGCAGGTGGAGTCAGGGGCCAGGCGGCGGTACGGTCCTGGCACGGGCCATCGAGAGGAGCTCAGCATGGGCATCGTGGTCGGCTACCTGGCGACGCCGGAAGGGCGTGCCGCGCTGGACGCCGCAGTCCAGGAGGCCGGGATCCGCGGACGCGATGTCGTCGTCGTGGTCAGCGTGCGTGACGACGAGCCCGCCGAGCAGCGGGCCGCGACGGAGGCGGACCTCGCCAAGGTCGGGGAGGACCTCGCCGCCAAGGGCGTCGCGCACGAGGTGCGCCTGCTCGAGGGTGGCGACGTCGCCGACGACCTCATCGCCACCGCCGAGGAGGTCTCCGCCGAGCTCGTGGTCATCGGCCTGCGTCAGCGCAGCCCCGTCGGCAAGCTCATCCTTGGCGCCAACGCGCAACGTGTGCTCTTCGACGCCCCGTGCCCGGTGCTCACGGTCAAGCCGACCACGCGCTGACACACGCGGACCGCCGGGCGAACGCCCGGGCCGTGGCCCATCGCGCTGTCACGGCGGGCACGGTCGCGCGAAGCTGGTGACGCAGGTCGGGAATCCTCCCGGCCCCTCGGACGTTGGACGGTTCGGACGTCCCGGCGCCGCCACACGACAGGCCGCGTGAGAGGACGCCATCTCCGGTGATCCGCGCGGCCCCGACTGCGCGACGCCGAGCCACCCGCGGGCGACGCCGCTGCAGCACTCGCGTGCGCAGGACGGCTCGTTCACGCGTTCCGCTCGGTACAATATCCATCTACCACCCGGCTCCATCTCCGGTGTCGTGCTGCCGAAAGGTCGTTCGTGACGTCCCAGACCCCGCATCCCGCGCTTCCGCGCGAGTTCGAGCACCCCGCGCTCCAGGACCTCGTGGTCCGCGGCCGCACCCACGGCTCGGTCGGTGCCGCTGAGGTCCGCTCGGCGTGCGAGCAGGCCGGCGTCGAGGACGCCAAGCGCCTCAAGGCCGTGGTCCGCGGACTCGCGACCGCCGGCGTGACGGTGAGCGACGCGGCCCCGGCGCGTGTCGCCGCGGCCACGAGCGCCAAGTCCCGGCCGACCGCCAAGGCGGCCGTCTCCACCGCGGCCAAGCCCGCGGCCACCAAGCCCGCCACCGCCAAGCCCGCCACCGCCAAGCCCGCCACCGCCACTGCCGCCGCGAAGACGACGGCGGGCGCGGAGGAGGACGCCCCCGCGGCGAAGCCGAGGACGCGGACCGCCAAGCCGGCCACCAAGGCTGCTGCCAAGCCCGCCGCCAAGGCGGCGAAGGACGACGACATCCCCACCGACGGCGAGGACGTCGAGATCGAGGACGTCGACGTGGCCGCGCTCGAGGACGTGGTCGTCGAGGCCGACGCGGACACGGACACCGAGACCGCCACGGACGACGAGGGCGAGGCCAAGCCCGCCGCCGCGCGCGAGGAGTCCGAGGACTCGGGGTTCGTCTACTCCGACGCTGACGACGACGACGCCCCGGCGCAGCAGGTCGTCACGGCCGGTGCCACGGCCGACCCGGTCAAGGACTACCTCAAGCAGATCGGCAAGGTCGCGCTCCTCAACGCCGAGCAGGAGGTCGAGCTCGCCAAGCGGATCGAGGCCGGCCTGTTCGCCGAGGAGCGGCTCAACGCGGGCATCACGCTCGAGCCCAAGGCGCGCCGTGAGCTCGAGTGGATCGCGCAGGACGGCCGTCGCGCCAAGAACCACCTGCTCGAGGCCAACCTGCGCCTGGTCGTCTCGCTCGCCAAGCGGTACACCGGCCGCGGCATGCTCTTCCTGGACCTGATCCAGGAGGGCAACCTCGGTCTGATCCGTGCGGTCGAGAAGTTCGACTACACCAAGGGCTACAAGTTCTCGACCTACGCGACGTGGTGGATCCGTCAGGCCATCACGCGTGCGATGGCCGACCAGGCGCGCACCATCCGCATCCCGGTGCACATGGTCGAGGTCATCAACAAGCTCGCCCGTGTGCAGCGCCAGATGCTCCAGGACCTGGGCCGCGAGCCCACGCCGGAGGAGCTGGCCAAGGAGCTCGACATGACCCCGGAGAAGGTCGTCGAGGTCCAGAAGTACGGTCGCGAGCCCATCTCGCTGCACACGCCGCTCGGCGAGGACGGCGACAGCGAGTTCGGTGACCTCATCGAGGACTCCGAGGCCGTCGTGCCCGCCGATGCCGTGAGCTTCACGCTCCTGCAAGAGCAGCTGCACCAGGTCCTCGACACGCTCAGCGAGCGCGAGGCCGGCGTGGTGTCCATGCGCTTCGGCCTGACCGACGGTCAGCCGAAGACGCTCGACGAGATCGGCAAGGTCTACGGCGTGACGCGTGAGCGCATCCGTCAGATCGAGTCCAAGACGATGTCGAAGCTGCGTCACCCGTCGCGGTCCCAGGTCCTGCGCGACTACCTGGACTGACGCGTCCTGCGCGTGACGAGACCCCCGCACCCGGCTCGGGTGCGGGGGTCTCGTGCGTCGTGGGCCCGGGGCCGGCGTCACCCCGCCGCGGCGGGACGAACCTGCGCGTGGTCGCACCGCGGGGGCAGCGGGGTGGCGGGCTCGGGGGAGGGCACACGCACGCGTCGTGCCGCCTCGTCCGCGAGGGCGTCGGGAGGCTGACGGATGTCGAGGACGATGCCGGCCTCGTCCTCCTGCAGCGGCTCGAGCGCGGCGAGCTGGGTGTCGAGCAGCGACGCGGGCATGAAGTGGTCGAGCCGAGCGCCCAGCCGGGCGGCGAGCTGGGTGCGGGTCCCGACCAGGTGCACGAGCACCAGGCCGGGCACCCCGCGCCGGAGGGTGTCGCGGTAGCGACGGCGCAGCGCCGAGCACGCGACCACCGCTCCGCCGCGAGCCGCCGCGAGCTCACGCGCGACGTCCCGCAGCCACGGCTCGCGGTCGGCGTCGTCGAGAGGCGTTCCCGCCGCCATCTTCGCGACGTTCGTCGCGGGGTGCAGGCCGTCGGCGTCGATGAACTCGACGCCGAGGCGACGCGCGAGGAGCGACCCGACGGTCGACTTGCCGGAGCCGGAGACGCCCATGACGACGACCCGCATCACGGGCGTGGGCGCGCTCACCAGTCGTGCACCGTGCCGTCGGCGAGCCGGTTGTAGGGCAGGTACGCCTGCTCGTACGGGTAGCGGCCCGCCTCGTCGACGTCGAGCTCGACGCCCAGACCGGGCTGGTCGCCCGGGTGCAGGTAGCCGTCGGTGAAGGTGAACGACTGCTGGAACACCTCGTTCGTGCGCGTGCCGTGCTGCATGTACTCCTGGATCCCGAAGTTGTGGATCGCCAGGCCGAGGTGCATCGCGGCGGCCATGCCGACCGGGGAGACGTCGGTGGGTCCGTGCATGCCGGACTTCACCTGGTACTGCGCGGCGTAGTCGAGCACCTTCTTGAGGTGCGAGATGCCGCCGGTGTGAGTCACGGCGGAGCGCACGTAGTCGATCAGCTGCTCGCGGATGATCATCTGGTAGTCCCACACGGTGTTGAAGATCTCGCCGATCGCCAGCGGGGTCGTCGAGTGCTGGCGGACCAGGCGCAGCGCCTCCTGGTTCTCGGCGGGCGTCACGTCCTCGAGCCAGAACAGGTCGTACGGCTCGAGCGAGCGCGCGAGCCTGGCCGCCTGGATGGGCGTCATGCGGTGGTGGCCGTCGTGCAGCAGTGGGAGCTCGGGGCCGAACTCGTTGCGCACCGCCTCGAACACGGTCGGGACGTGCCGCAGGTAGGAGCGGGTGTCCCAGTCCTCCTCGGCGGGGCGTGCGCCGCGCTGCGCCGGCTCGTGGTCGTACCGGACGCCCGAGTTGGCCTCGTAGGTCGCGTTCGACGCGATGCCGTAGATCGACTTCAGCCCCGGGACGCCCGTCTGCACGCGGATCGCCCGATAGCCCTGCTCCTGGTGGCTGCGGATCGAGTCGAAGAGCTCGTCGTTGGTCTTGCCCGACGCGTGCCCGTAGGCGAGCAGGCCGGTGCGGGACGCACCGCCGAGCAGCTGGTAGACGGGCATGCCGGCGGCCTTGCCCTTGATGTCCCACAGCGCCATGTCGACCGACGCGATCGCGGCCATGGTCACGGGACCGCGACGCCAGTACGCGCTGCGGTACAGGAACTGCCACGTGTCCTCGATGCGGCTCGCGTCGCTGCCGATCAGCAGCGGGACGACGTGCTCGCGCAGGTAGGCCACGACCGCGAGCTCACGCCCGTTGAGGGTCGCGTCGCCGAGGCCGGTCAGACCGTCCTCGGTCGTGAGCTTGAGGGTGACGAAGTTGCGGTCCGGGCTGGTGACGACGACGTCGGCAGCGACGATCTTCATGGCGGTGGCTCCTCGGGTCTCAGACGGTCTGGCTCGAGCCGGCGAGCGCCTGCTCGAGAGTGGCGACGAGGTCGGTCTCGTCGCGCAGGTCGGGGGCGAGCGTGTCGAGCAGCAGCGCGGCCTGCTCGCGCGGTGTGTCGGCGGCGGCGAGGGCTCGCGCGAGCGCCTCGGCGCCCGGGTCGCTGCCGCTCTCGTCGGACAGGTGCCGTGCCCACGCGCCGACGACGAGCGCGTGCACGGGTGCGGCGGGAAGCCCCGCCGCGCGTCGTGCGCGGGCGACGGCGAGCACGCGCACGCCGAGCTTCACCGAGCCGTCGCAGGCGATCTGGGCGAGTCGGTGCTCGATGCGGGGGTTGGCGAACCGCTCGCGCAGGGTGGCCAGCGCGTCGTCGACCTCGCCCGCCGGGAGCGGGACGACCGGCCGTGCGGCGTCCCAGAGCTCGTCGAGCATGGTCCGGCAGGCGGGGTCGGCGAACGCCTCCGCGACGGTCGCGTGGCCGCGGGCCAGACCGGTGTACGCGAGCAGCGAGTGCCCGGCGTTCAGGAGCCACAGCTTGCGCTGCTCGTAGGGACGCACGTCGTCGACGAGCCGGGCGCCGACGAGGTCCCACGCGGGCCGCCCGGCCGGGAAGGCGTCCTCGAGCACCCACTCGGCGAACGGCTCGGTGACCACGGGGGACGTGTCGATGCGGCCGGTCAGGAGCCGCACGGTGTCGCGGTCGGCATCGGTCGTCGCGGGGGTGATGCGGTCCACCATCGTCGAGACGAAGGAGACCGTCGCGTCGATCCAGGCGGTGAGCGAGGTGTCCACCTGGGACGCGAGCGTGCGCACGACCGTGCGGGTCACGCTGCCGTTGTCAGGCAGGTTGTCGCACGAGACGACCGCGAGCGGGCCCGCGCCGGCAGCGCGGCGTGCGCGCAGCCCGTCGACGAGCCGCCCGGGCGCGGTGGTCGCCGCCGTCGCGTCGCCACGTCGCAGCGCGGCGATGTCCGCCTGCACCGCGGGGTCGTCGAGGTCGAGCCGCCCGTCGGCCGTGAGGCAGTAGCCCCGTTCCGTGACGGTGAGGGTCACGACGGCGACCTCCGGGCGTGCGACGAGCGCGCGCCACGTGTCGACGTCGGCGCCGTCATGCGCCTCGACGAGGGCGTCGATGCTCTGGGCGGTGTCGCCGTCGGCCGCTCGCGTCAGGACGACGTACCGCCCGTCCTGCGCGGCGAGCGCGCGCGCCGCCGCGGCGGACCGGCCGGTGAAGGCGGCGATGCCCCAGGTGTCGTACGGAGCCGCCGCGTTCGCGCGGTCGGTGTACCAGGCCTGGTGCGCGCGGTGGAACGCGCCGAGCCCGAGGTGCACGACCCGGACGGCGGGCGCCGGGTCACGGCGTCGCCAGGCTGTCGGAACGGTCATCGTCACTTCTCCTCGTCGCGGCGCGGCGGTGCGCCGGGCTCCTCACGATTGAGCCGTGCGACGGGTCGTCGTGGCAATCGGTTGCCACGAGTTGCCCCGCCGGGCCGCGTGGCGCTGCTGGGTCAGCGACGTCCGCGGGGCGGGGGAGCGGTCGAGCTGCGGACGACGAGCTGCGCGGGGAGCAGGGCGGGCCGGGTGTGCTGCGGCGTCCGGGCGCGGATGTCGTGCAGCAGCGTGCGCACCGCGTGCTGGCCGAGCGCGTGCAGCGGAGCGGCCACCGTCGTGAGCGCGGGGCTGCACAGCTCCGCGCCGAAGATGTCGTCGAAGCCCACGACGCTCACGCGCTGCGGCACCTTCACGCCGGCCGCGGCAAGTCCCTGCAGGAGGCCGATCGCCACGAGGTCGTTGTACGCGACGACCGCCGTCACGCCGCTCGCCGCCAGCGGCCCGACGGCGGCGAGCCCGCCCGCGAGGGTCGGGGCGAACGGCCCGATCCGGTGGACCCGCAGGTCGAGCCCGTGGCCGGCCTCGCGCATCGCGCGCCATCGCATGCCGTCGGCCCACGAGGCCTCGGGGCCGGCGGCGTAGGCGATCTTGCGGTGCCCGAGCTCGCCCAGGTGCTCGAGCGCGCGCCGCATCCCGCGCGCGTTGTCCGTGACGACGCTCGGGATGCCGCCGAGGACCCGGTTGAGGACGACGGTCGGACGCTGCTTCGCGAGCACCCGGATCGTCGAGTCCGACATGCGCGAGGTGCCCAGCACGACGCCCTCGACCAGGGGCACGAGCCGTTCCAGCGCCTTGCGCTCGGCCGTCGCGGACTCGAGCACGTCGGTGACGAGCAACGTCTGGTCCTCGGCGTCCGCAGCCTCCTGGGCGCCGCGGATGATCTGGAAGAAGAACGGGTTCGTGACGTCGGAGACGACGAGCGCGAGCAGCGACGTCCGGCCCGTCGGGAGGGCGCGCGCGAGCGGGTTGGCGCGGTAGCCGAGCTCGTCTGCCACGGCGCGGATGCGTGCCGCGGTCTCCGCGTTGACGCGTCCCGGGCGGGAGAACGCACGCGAGACGGTCGACGGCGCGACGCCCGCGGCGGTCGCGACGTCGTAGATCGTCGGGCTGCGGCGTTCGTCCTCCGAGCCGACCATGGACGCACGCTAGTTCGCGCGGCAAGTCATGGCAACCGCTTGTCATGCCCACGGTCGCGGCCTCCCAATGGGTGTCAGCCGGCGGTCCACCGCGGCACCGAGAGGAGAGCACTGATGCTTCGTCCCCAGGACACCCCCACCCGTGAGCGCAGGTCGCTGGCCGGCCTCTGGAGCTTCCGGCTCGACCCCGCGCTGGTCGGCGCCGACGAGCAGTGGTTCGGCGGGCCGCTCGAGCACGCCCGGGAGATGCCCGTCCCCGCGAGCTACAACGACATCCTCGTCGGGACCGAGGGGCGCGACCACGTCGGTGACGCCTGGTACCAGACGACGACGCGCGTGCCCCGCGGCTGGGCCGGGCAGCGCGTCGTGCTGCGGTTCGACAGCGCGACGCACGCGGCCACGGTGTGGGTCGACGGCACCGAGGTGGTCCGGCACGTCGGCGGGTACACGCCGTTCGAGGCCGACATCACCGAGCTGGTGACCCCGGGCGACGAGGTCCGCGTGACGGTCGCCGTGAACAACGAGCTGACCTTCCAGACGATCCCGCCGGGGGTCGTGCACGAGACGCCGAACGGTCGTCGTCAGCAGTACTTCCACGACTTCTTCAACTACGCGGGGCTCGCCCGTTCGGTGTGGCTCTGCGCGATCCCCCAGACGCGCGTCGAGGACATCACGGTGACGACCGACGTGCGGGGGAGCGACGGAGTCGTCGCGTACGCCGTCGAGATCGCCGGCGACGACGAGCACACCGTCGAGGTCGTCCTGCACGACGCCGACGGCGTCGAGGTCGGCCGCAGCCAGGGAGCCGCGGGCGAGATCGTCGTGCCGGACGCTCACCTGTGGGCACCCGGCGACGGCTACCTGCACGTGGCTCAGGTCGAGGTGCGCTCCACCGCGGGGGAGCTGCTCGACCAGTACGCGCAGACGGTCGGCATCCGCACGGTCGAGGTGCGTGGCACCGAGTTCCTCATCAACGGCGCGCCGTTCCACTTCACCGGGTTCGGACGCCACGAGGACACACCTGTCCGCGGCAAGGGGCACGACGACGCGTTCCTCGTGCACGACATGGAGCTCATGCGCTGGATCGGCGCGAACTCCTTCCGGACGTCGCACTACCCGTACGCCGAGGAGGTCTACGACTACGCGGACCGCCTCGGACTGGTCGTCATCGACGAGGTGGCCGCGGTCGGCCAGAACATGGGCCTCGCGGGTGGCATCTTCGGCGGGCAGAACTACACGACCTTCTCGCCCGAGACCATCAACGACGTCAGCCGTGAGGCGCACGCGCAGGCGATCCGCGAGCTCGTCGCGCGCGACAAGAACCACCCCAGCGTCGTCCTGTGGTCGATCGCCAACGAGCCGGAGTCGGACACCGACGCCGCGCGCGCCTACTTCGAGCCGCTGTTCACGCTGACGCGCGAGCTGGACCCGAGCCGACCGGTCGGGTTCGTCAACGTGATGCTCGCGCCGCACGGCGCCTGCAAGGTGAGCGAGCTCGGCGACGTCGTCATGCTCAACCGGTACTACGGCTGGTACGTGAACACCGGCGACCTCGAGGCCGCGGAGACGGCCTGGCGTGCCGAGCTCGAGCAGTGGGCGACCGACGGCAAGCCGATCATCATCACGGAGTACGGCGCCGACACGGTCGCCGGGGTGCACTCGCTGACGCCCCAGCCCTGGTCCGAGGAGTACCAGGTCGCGTACCTCGAGATGAACCACCGCGTCTTCGACAGCGTCCCGGCCGTGGTCGGCGAGCAGGTCTGGAACTTCGCGGACTTCGCGACGGCGTCGGCGAGCGTGTTCCGCGTCGACGGCAACAAGAAGGGCGTCTTCACCCGCGACCGTCGGCCCAAGGCTGCCGCGCACGCCCTGCGTCGCCGCTGGAACCGCGATGCCTGACCAGCGCCCGCCGACTCGACCCCCGACCTCGCCGCACGTCGCGGCACCGACCCAAGGACCGGCCATGACCAGCACCGTCGCTGACGCACCCGCCATCCCGACCGACTCGACCCCCGCCCCGACCACCTCGAGCACCCCCGGCGAGCCGACCTCATCGGGCCGGCTGCGCCGCTCGCAGCTCCTCGGGTACGCCGCGGGCGACGCCGCCAACAACCTGGCGTTCTCCATGACGTCGATGTTCCTGCTGCTGTACTACACGGACGTCGTGGGGATCTCGCCCGCGGCGGCCGGCACCCTGTTCCTCGTCGTGCGTGCCTGGGACGCGTTCGCGGACATCTACGCGGGCCGCGTCGTGGACAAGACCATGACCCGTTGGGGCAAGTTCCGGCCGTTCTTCCTGTTCGGCTCCCTGCCTCTGCTGCTCCTGAGCGTCGCGACGTTCACGGTCCCCGGCGGGCTGGGCGGGACCGGCAAGCTCATCTACGCCTACATCACCTACGCGCTGCTCGGCCTCGCCTACAGCCTGGTCAACATCCCGTACGGCTCCCTCGCGTCGGCCATGACGCAGGTGCCCACGGAGCGCGCGAAGCTCGCGAGCTTCCGGATGATCGGCACGGCGGCGACGATCATCATGCTGTCGTTCGTCGTGGCGCCCCAGATCCGCGACGCGGAGAACCTGCAGCAGTCGCTGACGATGACCACGCTGCTCTTCGTCGTGATCGGGTTCGGGCTGTACATGCTGCTGTTCCGGACGTCGCGGGAGTCCGTGGTGCGCGACGTGGCCCGCGTGAGCCTGCGACAGAGCATGGGAACGCTGCGGAGCAACCGCCCGCTGCTCATGCTCTGCCTGAGCGCGCTGTCGTTCCTCACGGGCATGTTCGCCCTGCAGACCGTGCAGGCGTACTACGCCCGGGACGTGCTCGGCGACGCCAACCTCTTCATCGTCCTGACCGTGGTCAGCACGCTCGCGATGTTCGTCGTCGCGCCGGCCATCCCGCGCATCGTCGGGGCGATCGGGAAGAAGACGGCGTACATCGCGGCCGGGGTGACCTCGGTCGTCGCAGCGATCGGCATCGCGCTGACCCCGCCGTCGCAAGTCTGGCTCGCGGTCGTGCTCTTCGGCCTCTACGGCATCGGCATCGCCGCGGTGAACACCCTCATGTGGGCGCTCGAGGCGGACACGGTGGAGTACGGCGAGTGGCGCAGCGGCGTGCGGACCGAGGGCACGACGTACGCGATGTTCTCGTTCACCCGCAAGCTCGGGCAGGCGCTCGGCGGTGCGGCCGCGGCCTTCGGCCTGGGCATGGTCGGCTACCTCGCCGACGCGGAGCAGCAGACCCAGGGCACGCTCGACGGCATCCGCGCGATCGCGGGCTTCGTCCCTGCGGTGTTCATCGGCATCGGCGTCGTGATCATGCTCGTCTACCCGCTGACCGAGAAGACGTTCGCGACGATGGTCAGCGAGGTCACCGCCCGCCGGGCCGCGCGTACCGCCGACGCGACCCCGACCGCTGAGGAGGCGTGACGATGACCGACGTCGCAGGTGGCAGCGCGCAGATCGGTGTGACGGGGTTGGCGGTCATGGGCCGTAACCTGGC